>NZ_JACOOD010000020.1:0-78260 GCF_014287405.1 Bacteroides sp. NSJ-48
AGATAAGCACCGATATTCTTTTCGAATAGTAGCCAATCCTCTGCATGAACAAGTTGGTCCCAATGGAGATAACCACTTAGATGGTTACGGTATTGACGCTCCAATAAATCCCCGTCAACCCCATATAAAACACCTAAGAGCTTGCAACTGATCGGATAGCTATCAATATAGTTCTTTTAAAAAAGACGCAAAATCTTGCGTCATACGAGTACCTTCAGCCACCATACGCCAGTTACGAGAGATATACTCATTATGCTTCTTTAAGAGCCAGCGACGACGACGAATATTAAGGAAGACCTTCTTGCCACGAAGAGGAAAATCCTGAACAATAATAGGATCATAAAAGCCTTTACTCTCAGTATCCTGATCTGTATACTTCTCAGGGACGATATTTTTCTCCTCAAGGTAGATCACAACTTCATTTACGCTTTCCTTCACATCAACAAGATCAAAGTAATCTAAAGTGCCTTCAGGAAGAAGAAGGCGATAACCGTTTAACTCCATAAGCTATGAATTGGGAGACAAAGATAACAATTTATAAATTTACCCCTCAGGTTTTTACATTGACCCTTTGTCTATTCTATGGCACGGGTTTGCCATGCGGATGGCACGGTCTGTAACTATAGGATTCTCTTTTACTTTTTCTTTTGATTTATTCATTCAATATTAGGACATTTCTGATGATTTTTCCTTTCTTTGTACAATATTGATAGATAATTAGGACAAAAAAGCAATGTTTTGCCGTTTTCTTTTGCTACATTTGCAATCGTGTACGTAAACGACGTACCGCTGGCTGTTAATTTTGAAAATTAAAGAAAGGTAATATAATCATGAGAACGAACTATGAGATCCGCTACGCCGCGCATCCGGAAGATGCGAAAAGTTATGATACGAAAAGAATTCGTCGTGATTTCCTTATAGAGAAAGTATTCTCCCCGAACGAAGTGAATATGGTATATTCCATGTACGACCGTATGGTGGTAGGTGGTGCCATGCCGGTGGGTGAGGTGTTGCAACTGGAGGCTATCGACCCGTTGAAAGCCCCTTATTTCCTGACCCGCCGCGAGATGGGTATTTTCAATGTAGGCGGACCGGGCGTGGTCAGAGCCGGCGATGCCGTGTTTGAAATGGATTATAAAGAAGCCCTCTACCTGGGTTCGGGCGACCGTGAAGTTACTTTTGAGAGCAAGGATGAGGCTCATCCGGCCAAGTTCTATTTTAATTCCGTAACGGCTCATCGCAACTATCCCGACAAGAAAGTGACGAAGAGAGATGCAGTAGTGGCTGAGATGGGTTCTTTGGAAGGCTCCAACCACCGTAATATCAACAAGATGCTGGTAAATCAGGTGTTGCCGACCTGTCAATTGCAAATGGGCATGACGGAACTTGCCCCGGGCAGTGTCTGGAATACAATGCCGGCACACGTCCACAGCCGCCGTATGGAAGCTTATTTTTACTTTGAGATTCCGGAAGACCATGCTATCTGCCACTTTATGGGCGAGGTGGACGAAACCCGTCATGTGTGGATGAAGGGCGACCAGGCTGTCCTTTCTCCCGAATGGTCTATCCACTCTGCCGCAGCTACGCACAATTATACCTTTATATGGGGTATGGGCGGCGAGAATCTGGATTACGGCGACCAGGATTTTTCCTTGATTACCGATTTGAAATAACACTATTTTTTCAACCTAAAATAAATAAACATCATGAATCAGTATTTGAATTTTTCTCTGGAAGGTAAAGTAGCCCTCGTAACAGGTGCTTCTTACGGTATCGGTTTTGCCATTGCTTCGGCTTTTGCAGAACAAGGTGCGAAAATCTGTTTCAACGACATCAACCAGGAACTGGTAGACAAAGGTATGGCTGCTTATGCCGAAAAGGGTATCAAGGCACATGGTTATGTATGCGACGTAACCGATGAACCGGCTGTTCAGGCTATGGTGGCTACTATCGAAAAAGAAGTGGGCTCTGTTGATATTCTGGTTAACAACGCAGGTATCATCCGCCGTATCCCTATGCACGAAATGGAAGCTGCCGATTTCCGTCGCGTTATCGATATCGACCTGAATGCTCCGTTCATCGTTTCTAAGGCTGTTCTGCCTGCAATGATGAAGAAGGGTCACGGTAAGATCATCAACATCTGCTCCATGATGTCCGAACTGGGTCGTGAGACTGTATCTGCATACGCTGCCGCTAAGGGTGGTTTGAAGATGCTGACTCGTAACATCTGCTCCGAATACGGTGGATACAACATCCAATGTAATGGTATCGGCCCGGGTTACATCGCTACTCCGCAGACTGCTCCGTTGCGTGAAAAACAAGCTGACGGCAGCCGTCACCCGTTCGATTCATTCATTTGCGCTAAGACTCCGGCCGGTCGTTGGTTGGATCCGCAAGAACTCACAGGTCCTGCTGTGTTCTTGGCATCTGAGGCTTCCAACGCAGTGAACGGACATATTCTGTACGTTGACGGCGGTATCTTGGCTTACATCGGAAAACAACCGAAATAACAGGTAATAAGGTAGTGAGGCGGTAAGTGATAGAGGATATTGCTTTACCGCCTTATTTTTTATAATAAGGTTGCTTTATCACCTGCTGCATTATTGCATTACCATCCTGTTACATTACCACTTTATCACATTATTTATTCACTATGAAGAAACTTCTTTTATTAGGTATGACGGCCTTGTTTTGCTTCGCTTGCAACGACAGCAGGACGGTGACCGTTACGGTAACCAATCCGTTGGCCATGGAGCGCTCCAATGAAATGGTAGAGGTGTCTATGGAAACTGTTACAGACCGCCTGGGCTTGGCGGACACGGCACAGATTGTAGTATTGAATGCCGACGGGCAGCAAGTGCCTTATCAGATTACGTACGACGGCAAGGTTATATTCCCGGCTGCGATAGCTGCTGGCGGCACCGCTACGTACACCATACAGACCGGTACGCCTGAGGCTTTTGATGTAAAGGCCTGCGGCAGATGCTATCCCGAACGTATGGATGATATGGCTTGGGAGAATGATTTGGTGGCTTTCCGCGCTTACGGTCCTGCTTTGCAGGCTAAAGAAGAGCGTGGTTTCGGTTATGACCTGTTTACGAAGTATAACACTACCGAACCGATGCTGGAGGCCATGTACGCCAAAGAACTGAACAAGGAAACGCTTGCCAAGATTGCCGAACTGAAAAAGACCGATCCGAAGGCTGCTGCCGAGTTAAGCCGCGAGCGTTCTTACCACATCGACCACGGTTACGGGATGGACTGCTATGCAGTAGGCCCTACATTGGGAGCCGGTGTAGCCGCGCTGATGGTAAACGATACGATTATCTATCCGTGGTGCTATAAGAACCAGGAGATTTTGGATAACGGCCCGTTACGCTTTACGGTGAAGCTGGAGTTTACTCCGCTGACTGTAAAGGGAGATTCGACCGTGGTAGAAACGCGTCTGATTACACTTGATGCAGGCTCACATTTGAACAAGACTGCCGTATCGTACAGCAATCTGAAAGAAACATTGCCTATCGTTGCAGGCATCGTATTGCATGAACCCGATGGAGCAGTCGTTGCCGATGCTGCTAACGGTTACATTACTTATGTAGACCCTACGACCGGTCCCGATAACGGTAAAATCTTTATGGGTGCTGCGGTTCCCGCTGTTGTCAAAGATGCGAAAACCGTGCTTTTCTCTGAAAAGGAGAAGAAAGAACGCAACAATGCCGACGGTCATGTGCTTGCTGTAAGCGACTACGAACCGGGTTCGGAATATGTATATTATTGGGGATTTGCATGGGATAAGGCAGATATCAAGACTGCCGATGCCTGGAACCGGTATATGGCTGATTTCGCCCAAAAAGTGCGTAATCCGCTGACGGTAAAAGTAAACTAAAAACATTGAGAGTTGAAAGTCAGGCTGCGCAATTGTGCTGCATGAAAACTTTCAACTCTCAACTTTATAACTCTATAATTCTATAACAGTCTGAACTCGTATCCTTCTTCTTTCAGAAATTCTATTGCCCGTGGCAGTGCATATTGCAGGTTGCCGTTGTTCCAGGACTTTAAGGAATCGTGAAATGTGATGATGGAGCCGTTGCGGGCGTATCTCATTACATTGGCAAGCACCTGTGGTCCGCGAAGTTTCTTACTGTAGTCACGGGTTACCAAATCCCACATTATTATCTTATAACGGCGTTTCAGTATCATGTACTGCGTCCATCCCATGTGGCCGTGCGGAGGGCGGAACAGGTCTGTTTTCATTACCTCGTTGGCTTTCTCGGCATTTGCCAGATAATCTTTGAAGTTGTATTCAAATCCTCTGAGATGGTTAAAGGTATGGTTACCGATGCGGTGTCCCCGCTCCACAACCATTTGAAACTCATCAGGGTGCTTACGGATATTGTCACCTACCATAAAGAAGGTGGCTTTTATGTCGTATTTGTCAAGCAAGTCGAGTACCCACGGAGTAACTTCGGGGATAGGCCCGTCATCGAAAGTCAGATAGACGGCTCTCTCGTCCGGGTCCATTCGCCATACGGCGCTGGGATATAACTTACGAACAAACTCGGGTGGCTGTTCTATAAACACGGTTAATCGGTGGTTAACGGTTATTGACTGATGCCGGGCATCCGGTGGCGAATGGGCAGGTTTACCGGCAGGATGTACCTGCGGTAATCCGCTCATTCGTTACCGTGTACCGGCATTATTTTTTTTCCATTTTTTGTAATCTTTCGTATCTTTCCGCATACAAATTGTACAACTCTTCTACCTTCGGAGCGTAGATTTCCGCCAGTTTGGAATTGTATTTCTTCATAATCTTCACTTCAGCATCGAGCACTGCCCAGTGATATTCAAATTCACGGGTAGAGATGGAGAAGCGGTTGTCGTCCATGCTCAGATACCAGGTGAGGTATTCCACGGCTTTGTCGGCAAGGGCTTTCATCATGTCGTCGGCTTTTGTAGAATCGCCCAACTGGTAGTATGCTTCGGCCATCTGTACGGCGCCGTTCTGCCAGTCGTATGGCACGTTGAAGGCGGGAATCATCTTCTCGGCATAGTCCAGTGAGGCTTTAGCCTTATCCTTCTTGCCTTCGCGTATCAACTGCTGTGCAAGCTGGGAGAAGATACGGCGATGCGAGTGACACATGCGCATGGCATTCTCATCAATGTAGATACCCGGTTTGTCGATGCCGCCGAACTTGAACTTGTGCATCAGGTTGTCGTACATCTTTTCGCTGTCGATTTTCACACCCAGCTTGTCGGTATCGAACGGAGTGAAACGGTAGGTGAGACCCTCCTGAATGAAGTGGTTACCCATGTTCAGTTGGTTCTCCGGCCCTACGCTGACTGCGATGTAGATAGGACGCTCCCAATTGGCTTCCGCCAGCATTTCGAGCATCATCAGCTCACTCTTGTAGAGGGCGCGTTTGCCTTTCAGCGAGATGTGCATGTAGTCGGGGATGGAATCGCCCGGTATCATCATTCCGCTGCGGCGTACGGCTTCCTTATCCACTTTCATCACGATGCTGTCGGTAGGAATTACCTTCAGGTCCTCGTTCTTGCTGCGTATCCAGTATTTCAGTATGTTCTTGAGTTCGTAAGGATTCTCGCCGAATTCTTTCTTCACGTTTACCAGTGCTTCGGTGTTGCCGCTCAGGGCCTGTTTCTCTGCTTCGGCATACAGGGCATTGATGCTCTTCTTATATTCGGGACGTACCGGAACATATTCGTTAGTACCTTCTACATACTCCATACGGTCCCACGTGATAGGCAGGGAGGGAGAGTCGTAGGCGGGACGCTTCATCTGGTCGATGTACCAGTCGGTCTGCAGGTAGCTGAGGTTGCAGGTACGGGCGTCGGTACGGAAGCCTTCCGTCTCTTGGTTGTACCACAAGGGGAAGGTATCGTTATCGCCGTTGGTGTATATAATCGGATTACCCGTTTCCTGCAATGACATCAGGTAGTTCTGCCCGAAATCGCGTGCCACATAACGGCCGCTGCGGTCATGGTCGTCCCACGTCTGGCTTGCCATCTGTATGGGAACAAAAAGGCAGGCCACTGAAACGATAGCGGCAGCCGGAAGTTCCTTCATCTTGGCATAATGCTGCAACAGGCGGATAATGCCTGCCACGCCCATACCAATCCAGATGGCGAAAGCATAGAACGAACCTGCGTATGCATAGTCGCGTTCGCGCGGCTGGCTGGGTGTCTGGTTCAGGTAGAGCACAATCGCTATACCGGTCATGAAGAAGAGGAAGAACACTACCCAGAACTGCTGGATACCCTTCTGTCCGCGGTAGGCCTGCCACAACAGGCCGATGATGCCGAGCAGCAACGGCAGGCAGTAGAATACGTTATGCCCTTTGTTCTCTTTCAGTTCTTTCGGCAGCAAGTCCTGATTGCCTACCAGCATATTGTCGATGAACTTGATGCCGGTAATCCAGTTGCCGTGTTCTATTTCTCCGCTACCCTGCAAGTCGTTCTGGCGTCCGGCGAAGTTCCACATGAAATAGCGCCAGTACATCCAGTTGAGCTGGTAGGAGAAGAAGAACTTGATGTTTTCCCACTGCGTAGGCATAGTCACCATAATCATTTCGCCGCATTTGTCGTAGGGTACGTCATATCCCTTGATGTCCTGCCATGCCTGATATTGGTTGGCATGAGCGCTGCTGTACATACGAGGGAAGAGCATATTCTGCGCATACTCGTATTCGATGCGTCCGGGAATTTCGATGTAGCTGTCTTTCTCGTCGTCAGTGGCCTTTTCCTTACGGATGTATTTGGTTCCGTTGTAGGAGATGCGCGGTTCGCAATATCCGTCTTTTACGTCCAGAGCTACCTGTGAGGAGTAAGCCGGACCGTAGAACAGCGGGCGTGTACCGTACTGTTCGCGTCCCAGGTATTCGCCCAGTGTGAAGATGTCTTCCGGAGAATTCTGGTCCATCGGCGTATTGGCGGTGGAGCGGATTACGATAAGCGCGTAGGATGAATATCCGATGACAATCATCATGGTACACAGCAGTGATGTGTTCAGTGTGCGTGCCGATACGCGGTATCTCTCCTTAATCTTCTCCTGCGTGCCCGGTTTGAGATAGAGCCACAGCAGAGCGATGACAATGATGCCGATAACAACGGAGCCGGTTCCGTGCCCGTAGAAGGGAATACCCAGCATGGCTATGGTCAGTATGAACGAGAGCGCCATACGCGACTTGCTCTTTTCATTGTAGCTTTCGTATACACCCCAGATGAGGCAAGCCGCCAGCAAGATGATATATACGATGACACCGCTGTTGAAAGACATCCCGAGCGTGTTGACAAAGAACAGCTCGAACCAGCCGCCCACTTTTACGATGCCCGGAACAATGCCGTACAGCACAACCGCTACCAGCACCATAGATGCGAGAAGTGCTAACAGCGAACCTTTTGCGTTGGCATTGGGCACTTTCTTATAGTAGTATACCAGCACGATAGCCGGAAGACAGAGCAGGTTCAGCAAGTGAACACCGATACTCAATCCGGTGAGATAGGCGATAAGAATCAGCCAGCGGTCGGAATGCGGTTCGTCCGCCACATCTTCCCACTTCAGTATCAGCCAGAATACTACTGCCGTGAACAGTGAGGAGAAGGCGTATACCTCGCCCTCTACAGCGCTGAACCAGAACGTATCACTGAATGTGTATGCCAATGCACCTACCAGGCCGCTGCCCATGACAGTAATCAGTTGCCCTTTGGTGATGTTGTTTTCATCGCTTACCACCAGTTTGCGTACCAGGTGTGTGATGCTCCAGAACAGGAACAGGATACAGGCGGCACTCATCAGCGCACTCATATAGTTTACCATTTTGGCAACGGTGCTCGGGTCGGAAGCGAATTGTGAGAAAAGGTTGGCCACTAACATGAAAAAGGGTGCGCCGGGCGGGTGGCCTACTTCCAGCTTATAACCGGTAGTGATGAACTCCGGGCAGTCCCAAAAACTTGCAGTCGGCTCAATGGTCATGCAATAAACCGTTGCTGCAATGATAAAGGTAATCCAACCCATCAGGTTGTTTACGGTTTTGTACTGTTTCATTCGGATGAAATTCGTTATGGTTTTATTTTAATTTCGGCATATATGGGCGCAAAGATAATGATTTCAGTTCTAAATAAGTGACAATAAGGCGGATTATTAGGATTGGTTTAGAGATATAGGGGGAATTTTATAGAAAAAGGGAGAGGCTGCTCAAAACTCCTGAGCTTTCCGCGCAAAAGACCGGGACTTTCGGGGTAAAACTCCCGGACTTTTCGTGCAAAACTCCTGGCCTTTTGAAGAAAATGCCTCGTCTTTTGTCTGAAAACTCCCGGACTTTCTACTGCTAAATCTTTGTCGGGTGTAAACTATGCAAGACCGCTGAGGAAGCTAAACTGTTAAGGGAGAATATCATTACTGGCTTTCGTGTCCAATATGAGAGAAATACAGTCAGAGAGGAAATAGGGCAAAATCAATTATGGAGTGTAACCGTTAATGATGATGTTCCCCCAATACCCGGTGCGGCAATGTTCCATGTCCCAGCAGTTCTATGGGGCAGTTGAAATTGCGTTCCAGCCATTCGCCGGTAATGCCGGTATCGGGGTGGTAGTCCAGTGTTTCGTTGACACAGGCAATGGATTTCACCTGCTGCAATACCGTACCTATGTCGTGGCTGACGAGTATGATGGCGCAATCTTTGTTGATTTCGGCTAACAATTGGTATAGGCGTGCTTCAAATCGCTTGTCGATATAGGTACTGGGTTCATCGAGGATTACCACTTCGGGATCGGAAATAATGGCGCGTCCCAGCAAGGCGCGTTGAAGCTGTCCGCCGCTCAATGCACCGATAGCCCGTTCTTCCAGTCCTTCCAGTCCCATGCGTACAATGACTTGATGTGCCTTTTCTTTATGTTCTTTCGTAAAACGCGAAATAAGTGACTTCTTGCTGCTGAGCCCTGACAGAATCACCTCTTCGACGGTGATAGGAAACTTGCGGTCTATACTGTTGTATTGAGGCAGATAGCCCATGGTGAGCTGTAAGTTGCCTGCCGTGCGGGAAGAGGTGAAAGATATTTCACCGGAAAGCGGTTTGAGCAATCCTAAAATACATTTGATAAGAGTGGTCTTGCCACCTCCGTTCGGACCGATGATACCCAGAAAATCCCGGTCGTAAACGGTGAGGTTTACATCGCGAAGTACTGTACGGCCGTCGTATCCGGCATTGAGGTTTTTGATTTCAATAATAGGTTTCATTGCTTCATTCTTGGTTCTTCATTGGGTTCAGCGCTTGGGCTATATTCAGCATTTCCGTTTCCCAATCGTAAGATAAGGGATTGATGTCAACGACCCGGGTTCCGGTTTGTTGGGCGATGAGTTTGGCATTGCGGCGGTCAAATTCCGGCTGTACGAAGATGACATGTACATTTTCGCTGTTGCAGGTATCAATCAAGGCTTTCAGATGTGCAGGAGACGGTTCTTTGCCACCGGCTTCGATGGGAATCTGATGCAATCCGTAGTCGCGGGCGAAATAAGAGAGTGCCGGGTGGTAAATCATAAAGGCATGGTCTGCGCCGGGGGTCGCCAGCGTTTGCCGTATGAGGCTGTCGGTATGTTCTATCTTCCGGCAAAGAGTATTATAGCGTTCCAGATAAAAATCTTCGTTGCCTTTGTCGATATTACGTAGGGCGTTTAAGATATTGCCTGCGATGATTTGGGCGTTGACGGCCGAGTTCCATATATGGGGCTCCACGCCGATGGCGTGTTGGTGTTCTTCTTTGTTGGTTGCGTGATGATGAACATGCGTGTCGTCATAAATCAGATCCACACCTTGCGACATATCGAAGAATTGCAGGTGAGGAGCGTTGTCTGTCAGCTTGTCAGTCCAAGTCTGCTCGAAACCGATATAGCCGATGCGGAAGTAAGCCTTACTGCGTGCAAGCTCTACGAGCTGTTGAGGCGTAGGGTCATAGGTTTCCGGACTTGTGCCCTTGGGAACCATGCTGACTACCGTAAAGCGGTCGCCGGCAATGGCTTCGGTGAAGTACCGCAGAGGCTCGAGGGTAACGGTGATAACCGGTTTTCCTTCGCTCCTTTTGTTGGTTTTGCTTCCGGGTTTGCAGGAAGCTATCAGTATCGTTGCAAGTAGTAGAAAGTATATCTTTTTCATTTATTCTATCTATGGTTTTTTGTATATGTGGCTCTGTGGGGCCGTTACTTTGTTTGTTTTTTGTGTATGGCTCATTCCTTTGTTTTGGATGCCCGCAGTATTTCGCGTTTGCCACCCGGCGGACCGGGAAGACGCTCTACCCTAAATCCGATGGCTTGCAAAAGCCTGCGGATAACGCCTTTTGCACAATATGTGGTCAGTATGCCGTTGTTGTTCATGGCGGCATATATGTGCCGGAAAAGCTCTTCGCTCCACATTTCCGGCTGTTTTTCGGGAGCAAAGGCATCGAAATAAACAAGGTCGAAATAGTGATTAGTGGTTAGCGATGAGTGATGAACAGGTAATCTGTCATTCATCGCTGACTGCTTGTCGCTCATCACTTTATTTACGTCTCCTTGTATCTTGTGTAACGTGAAGTACGGTGTAATGTTCACGTCTTTGTGCCAGGGTGCCGTGTGTAATTCCTTAAACAGGGGATTGTCGCTATAATGTAAAACATCCACCTCTTCCCATGACAGAGGATAAAGTTCGATGCCGGTATAGTGAACCGGCCTTTGCTCCAGTCCGGCTGTTTCCAGTGTGAGCAGAGCGTTCAACCCCGTGCCGAAGCCTATTTCAAGGATATGCGGCAAGGTAGCGGCGGAGGCTTTCAGTCCCATGTCGATGAAAATATGTTGCGATTCTGTGCGCGCCCCTTTTACCGAGTGATAATGCTCATTCAACTCCGGCACAAACAATGTGGTGCTTCCGTCTTCCGTCTGTTCTATAATCCGTTCCATACCCGCTAATCACTAAATATTAATTACCAACCGCTAAACACTCATCACCGACAAAGCGCCTTGAAGAGCCGATAACATAACGATGTACCGTATCAGTTTTCCTGTAAACATGGAAAGGGAAGTCAGCATTACGTTGCTGCGCATAAATCCCAGTGCTATGGCAATGGCTTCTCCTATAAAGGGCAGAAAGGCAAAGAAAGCCATGAGCGCTCCTTTACCTTGCAGGAAACGCTGCATTTTGTCTATTTTTTCTTGCTTCACTTTGAAATATTTTTCTATCCAGTCTGCCTTGCCGAGATGCCCCATGTAATAGCAGGTCATACCGCCCATTGTGTTTCCCAGTGTGGCGGCAAGAACACAGATGGCAGGGTTCAAGCCTACTTTGACGAGTGCCAGCATCACCAGCTCGGAACTGAACGGAATGATGCTTCCCGCCAATAAGGCCGAGATAAAGAGCCCTGCATATCCCCAGTCTATCAGGAGTTGTATGAGTGTATCTATAAAAGCGTCCATAAATTGAATCCGAATAAAGTAAATAATCCGACCAGCATAATGATGAAGAACAGGTTGGAACTCCGGCTGTTGGTCAGTACGAATAAGTGTCCTATCAAAATACTGGTGCCGATTAGTAGCAGAGAGAACAGATGGGGATACAGAGCGGGTTGCAGTCCTATATAGATGAAAATACAGAAGTTCAGGAATATCAGGAAGTGCAGATAGCTGCGCGTACGTATCTTGTCCTCATATCCGGCTACTAAACAATGGCTTGAACTGACCATATATAAAAGGAGTATATACCCGATTGTCGCCAATTCCCAAGGCCGGAAACCAAATAGGATAGAGCGGAAATTCACCAGTTCCAGGAATGGCTGGTAGAATAAATCCATGTGTCCGGATAGATAGGCATAGCCCAATAGAAACCAATAAGGTACGCTCCAGCCAATAAGCGAAGCGAAAAAACTCTTGGGATGCAGGGACTGGAAGCTATACGCGCCTATCCAAAATACAGGAACAAAGAATATCAGTTGCGGAAAAAGCAGACTCCCCATTCCTATAAATACGAATGTGTGAAACAGATAGCTTGCAGGCTTGGATTGCTGATAGCTCTTGAACAGGAAATACAGAGCAATGAGAAAAGTGACCGCTACCAAATCTCCTGCATACAGTATGTGCATGGTAGGGCAGACGGAAATCAGCAGGAAATAAATGGCTGTCTGTACTGAGGCCCGCATGCGGATGATGGCAAAGGCGTTGTTCAGCCCGATAAGAAAATATCCTATGACGGAGTACAGGATGAAGCTGAAAAGACGAGTGCCCCACGTTGGGATACATGAGCTATAGAATATGTCCCATAGGGGGTAATTGCCTTTCCGTATCTCCAAATCGGGCAACAGAATAGCGCTCAGTATCCAGCAGGCTACTGATATAAGGATGGCGGCGGGAAGCGTAAATCGTCCCGCCGTAACCCGATTTTGGAATCTTTGGCTTCTCATTGACTGTTAAAGGTCGAATCCGATATCGCGACGGAAGTATTTGCCTTCAAAACTTAACATGTCGGCCACTTTATAACTCTTTTTCAAAGCCTCTTCTTTTGTCTCTCCATAGGAGCAGACAGCTATGACGCGTCCGCCGTTGGTGACGATATGCCCGTCTTTTACGGCGGTACCGGCATGGAACAGAATGCTGTCCGTGGTTGCTGCCAAATCAAAGCCGCTCATGGGATAGCCTTTCTGATACGTTTCGGGATACCCGCCGCTGACCAGCATTACGCAGGCAGCCGTGCGCGGGTCGAGTTCCATTGCCTTGGTATCGAGGTTTACCTTGTGCACGCCTTCGAAAAGCTCTACAATGTCGCTCTTGATGCGCAACATGACACTTTCGGTTTCCGGGTCGCCCATACGTACATTGTATTCGATAACCATAGGCTCGTTCTGTACATTGATAAGTCCCAGGAAAATGAAACCTTTGTACAGAATGCCTTCTTCGCGCAGCCCGTTGATGGTAGGCTCTATGATGCGTTTGCGCACCTTTTCCATAAATACCTCATCGGCAAACGGAACGGGTGTTACGCTACCCATACCGCCGGTGTTCAATCCCTTATCACCTTCTCCGATACGTTTATAGTCTTTGGCTACAGGCAGTACCTTATAGTGCTCACCATCGCTCAGGACAAATACCGAGCACTCTATCCCGCTGAGGAATTCTTCGATAACCACTGTTGCACTGGCATCGCCGAACATACCGCTGAGCATCTCCTTCAGCTCTTTCCGGGCTTCTTCCAGAGTCGGAAGAATCAGCACGCCTTTACCGGCGCACAGGCCATCGGCTTTCAGAACGTAGGGAGCGGTGAGCGTTTCGAGAAAAGCAAGTCCTTCTTCGAGTGTTGCAGCAGTCACGCTTTTATAGCGGGCGGTAGGGATGTGATGGCGCAGCATGAATTCCTTGGCAAATTCTTTGCTGCCTTCCAATTGCGCACCTTTTGCAGAAGGACCGATGACGGCAATGTGCCGTGTAGCGGCATCCTCTTTGAAGAAGTCGAAAATACCTTGTACCAACGGGTCTTCGGGACCCACTACAATCATGTCAATCTTATGTTCAAGGGCAAAAACCTTGAGGGTGGGGAAGTCCGTAGCTTTGATGGCTACGTTTTCGCCCACTGCGCTTGTTCCCGCATTACCGGGAGCGATATACAGTTTCTCTATTTTGGGGCTTTGTGCAATTTTCCAAGCCAAAGCGTGTTCACGGCCACCTGAGCCAAGCAATAATACTTTCATTTTATGGATACGTTTAATTGTTTACTGTTGAAAATGTGTCCGGTTTATAAATAATCCTCGAAATATCGGGTTATCTTTTCGTGCAGATGTACGCGGTCGCGTCCCAAAACGTTGTGTTTATGTCCGGGATAGATAAACAGATCGGGATAGGTGCGTGCATCCACGCATGCCTTCATGAAAGAAAGCGTATGCTGGGGTACGCAAGTGTCGTCGTGGTCATCGTGGATAATGAGCAGATGTCCTTTCAGTTGCCCTGCGAGGTTCTTCAAGTCGCACTGTTCATAACCTTCGGGGTTTGTCTGCGGGGTGTCCATATAGCGCTCGCCATACATTATCTCATAATATTTCCAGTCGATGACCGGTCCGCCGGCCACGCCTACTTTGAAAATCTCCGGATAGCGCAGCATGAGTGCGGTAGTCATGTGTCCGCCGAAACTCCAGCCGTGAACGCCGATGCGGTTGCTGTCTATGTAAGGCAGGCTTTTCAGGTAGTCCACTCCTTTTACCTGGTCTTTGCCCTCTTCAATACCTAAGTGTCTGAAGGTGACGTTTTCGAACTCCAGCCCCCGGTTACTGCTACCGCGGTTGTCGAGCGTGAACATGATATAACCCTTATTGGCCATATAGATGTCCCAGCCGCGTGCGTCATTCATCCAGCCGTTGGTAATCATCTGGGCATGAGGACCGCCATATACATAGACGATTGCAGGATATTTCTTATTCGGGTCGAAGTCGGCGGGCTTTACAAGGCGGTAATATAAGTCGGTCTTGCCGTCGGCAGCCTTTATTGTACCGGTTTCTATGGCAGGCATGATAAAGCCTTCATAAGGATTCTTCGCAGTGAGCAAAGAGACGCTTTTCTTGTTTTGGGTATTGGTTATCTCTATTTTGCGGGGAGTATCCGGAGTTGAATACCGGTCGATAATATAATTGCCCGAAGCGGAAAGTATCCCGTTGTGTACTCCCTTGCTGTTGTCCAATGGAGTACGTTTGCCGGTATTGATATTGACCTTGTACAGGTTACTTTGTAAAGGAGATACTTCCGTAGAAGCGATGATAACTTCTTTCTTTCTGGCATTGAATCCTAAAATGTTCTGTACCAGCCACTCCCCTTTTGTCAGTTGCTTGATGAGCTTGCCGTCCGTATTGTAGAGATACAGGTGGTTGTAGCCGTCTTTCTGGCTCTGGTAGATAAATTGAGTATGATCCCAAGGCAGGAACAGGATGGGTTGTTGAGGCTCCACATATTTGGGATGCGTTTCTTCGATAAGCGTGGACATCAGTTCGCCGGTCTCGCTGCTGTATCGGCAAAGTTTTGCATGATTCTGGTCACGGTTCAGCTCTATGAGATAAAGACTCTTTCCGTCGGGTGCCCAACTGATATTGGTGAAATAACGGTTGGTAGGATCGCCGGTATTCAAGTAAACGGTTTTTTGAGTGTCCGGATTATAGATACCTACGGTTACCTGATGGCTGAGCATCCCTGCCATCGGATAACGTATCTTGTCCACCAGTGCTATTCTGGGAGTAATATCCACCAGCGGATAGGGAGTTACCATGCTTTCGTTCATGCAGTAAAAGGCCAGCAGGTTTCCTTGAGGACTCCAGAAGGTGCCCTTGCCGATTCCGAATTCATTGCGGTGTACGCTCTGCCCGCATACAATTCCTTCGGGTTCTTCGGTTACGGCTTTGTTGTCCACGAAGAGGTTATTCTTAACGGTATAGGCTATGTGTCCGCCTTCCGGGGTATAATCAATGTTTGCACCGTTTCTTTCTCCGGCCTGCGGCAGACCTTTGACGAATTCATCTTTCTCGAAATCATAAACGATGTATCTCGCAGGCAATTTGATAAGCATATACGGTTTGTTCGGCCATGGAAACTCGGTATTGTAGAAATGCTGTACTTTATTTCCCTTATGGCCGGGTGTTACGGTTGTTTCCGTAGGAGTTATCAGTGAGTTGAGTACTTTATTTACCTTTTCCCGGGTCGTGAGCAATGTCTCCTTCCCGTTTTTGGGATTGACGGCAAACAAAGAGTCGATGCCGGGTTTTATACATACGTCACCCCACCACTGCAAACCCGGCAGGTTCTCAGCGATACGATAGGTTGCGCCACCGGGAAGAAGGTCTTCCAGAGTGGGCATTTTCAAGTTTTGTGCCATAAGCTCCATTGAAGATAAAGCAGGTGTTGCCAGTAGCAATACCATGATTGCCTTACCGATTCTCTTTATGTTCATAGCTTTTAATTTTAACGGTTTCAGTCGTTATTCCGTTCGTTGTTCCGTTTCCGAAACTCTCCCGGTTTACGTTCTTTATTAAATTCTCGCTCTCTGTCAAATTCTCGCTTCGGTTTCCATTCTCCGTCTGCCGGTTTTCTGTATTCACGAGGCTTGAACTCCCGTTTATCATCCGATTTGAATTCTCTTCTCTCTCTCGGCTTGAATTCCCTTTTCTCTCCGGATTTAAACTCTCTTCTTTCTCCGGTCTTGAATTCTCTTTTTTCTCTTGCAGCGTAAGGTCTGTACTCTTTATTACCCTCTTCGCTTTCCTGCTTTTTGAATTCTTTGTATTTTCCGTCGAAGATTTCGTATTTACGGAACTCACATTCCAAAGCGCCGTTGAACAGAGGTATCTTGGCAGTAGGTTTCAATCCGATTTGATCGAAGCATTCTTCACGATAAGAAAGTATCCACGCGGTGTTGCCTGTAAACGCGTGTTTCAGCCGTTCGCCAATCATGGAGTATAAGCCCAGCAGGTCGTTGGTAGATATACGCTCTCCATAAGGCGGGTTGGTAATGATAACAGCCTTTTCCTTAGGTTGCTCAAACTGTTGGAAAGGTTGCAACTTCAGCGTTACGTCTTTGGATACGCCTGCTGCCTTGATGTTATGGGTTGCAATTTCGTTGGCTTTCGGGTTGTTGTCGTATCCGTATATCTTATGAGCGAATTCACGTTCCTGGCTGTCATCGTTATAAATTTTATCGAACAGCTCCTGGTCGAAATCAATCCATTTTTCAAAAGCAAACTCCTTACGGAATACGCCCGGTGCGATATTCCTGGCTATCAAGGCAGCTTCGATGGGGATTGTTCCCGAGCCGCACATCGGGTCTATCAGGTCACATTCTCCATGCCAACCGCTCATTAATATCATGCCGGCTGCCAAAACCTCATTCAGAGGAGCTTCCACGGCTTCCTGACGATAACCGCGGCGGTGCAGAGACTCGCCGGATGAATCGAGAGAAAGAGTGCATTTGGTTTCTGCAATGTGAATGTTCAATAATACATCCGGCTTGCTGATGCGTACAGACGGGCGTTTGTCGTATGCATCCCGGAAATAGTCCACAATGGCATCCTTCACTTTGTAGGAAACAAATTTGGAATGGCGGAATTCCTCGCTGAACACAACTGCGTCTACGGCGAAAGTTTTATCTATATCCAGATAATCTTCCCAGTGGATTGCCTTGATCTGTTCATACACCTCATCGGCAT
This sequence comes from Bacteroides sp. NSJ-48, assembly GCF_014287405.1. Taxonomy (NCBI): domain Bacteria; kingdom Pseudomonadati; phylum Bacteroidota; class Bacteroidia; order Bacteroidales; family Bacteroidaceae; genus Bacteroides; species Bacteroides sp. NSJ-48. Next base: position 17,209 of record NZ_JACOOD010000020.1, read on the forward strand.
TTTTCGCTACAAACTGTTTGATAGGTTTCAGGATGCGGATAGCAGTCCGCAGGCAGAAATTCGCCTTGTACATCATTTCCTTGTCGCCGCGGAATGATACCATACGACGTCCTATCTGTATCTCGTCTGCACCCAAAGAGGTCAGTTCCTGTGCCAATGTTTCTTCCAGTCCCTGGAAAGTTTTGGCAATCATTTCGAATGATTGTTCGCTCATCTACTTATTTATGATTTATAATTTATGATTTATTCCGGTATGATTTCATTTTTACTATTACGCATATGGTATGGATTATAATTCTGAAATCATAAAATCTCTTACTTTTTTGCTTTGGTTTGTACTATTCTTGCGCCTGCGGGCACATCTTCCGTTACCCAGATGTTGCCGCCTACGGTAGCGTCTTTTCCGATGGTGATACGCCCTAATATGGTGGCATTGGAATAGACAATGACATTGTCTTCCAGTATGGGATGGCGGGGTATGCCTTTGATGGGTTTACCGTCCTGGTCCAGCGGGAAACTTTTGGCTCCGAGGGTTACACCCTGGTATAGTTTTACGTTCTTGCCGATGATACAAGTCTCGCCGATTACCACACCTGTACCGTGGTCTATCGTGAAATAACCGCCTATGGCAGCTCCCGGATGAATATCGATACCGGTTTCGCTATGGGCCATTTCGGTGATGATACGCGGAATGAGAGGCACGCCGAGTACCAACAGTTCGTGTGCTATGCGGTAATTGCTGATAGCGCGTATGGCCGGATAGCAACTGATAACCTCGCCAAACGAATGTGCGGCAGGGTCGCCGTTGTAAGCGGCTTCAACATCCGTAGCCAGTATGCGACGCAGTTCAGGTAAATGGCTGATGAACCGGGCGGCAATTGATGCGGCCTCCTCACGTTGAAGTTCGGTACAGCAACTGCATTCGTCATCACTGCCGAAACAGAGTCCTGCCAATATTTGCTCGGTCAGCAGGTCGAACAGTCTTTCTACATTGACTCCGATATGGTAAGTTACCGTACGGCTGTTGACCGTTGAATTTCCAAAATATCCGGGGAAGATAATGGCACGTGCAAGTTCGATAATATCGCACAATGCCTTAGCTGAAGGCAATGGATTGCCGTCCGTGTGCTGGTGAAACAGTCCTTTGTAGGATTCGCTTTCCGATAGCTCATCGACTGCCTGTGTCAGGATGTGAGTAAAATTAAGTGGACTCATTATGATATCCTTTATTAATAAAGTGGCTACAAAGGTATAAAATACTCACCAATTTTCCTACATATCCCTCATTTATAGTATGGATTTACCACATTTATGGTATTTTGAATGAACGGACTCCGCCGTACTTTTGTCTTATTAATAATTCACTGTAAGATATGAAAAAAATAGCACAACGTCTGACTGATTTAGTTGGCAATACTCCTTTGTTGGAGTTGAACAATTATGGTAAAAACAAGAACTTGAAAGCTCGTGTCATCGTCAAACTGGAATACTTTAATCCTGCGGGCAGCGTAAAGGACCGTGTTGCGCTGGCTATGATAGAAGATGCGGAAACGAAAGGACTGTTGAAGCCCGGTGCAACGGTTATTGAGCCGACCAGTGGGAATACCGGGGTAGGGCTTGCCTTTGTGGCAGCTTCCAAAGGCTATAAATTGATTTTGACTATGCCGGATACCATGAGTACGGAACGTCGCAATCTGCTGAAAGCCCTTGGTGCGGAACTTGTTTTGACGCCCGGTGCAGACGGTATGAAAGGTGCTATAGCCCGTGCCGAAGAGTTGCAGGCAAGCACTCCCAGTTCACTGATTCTGCAGCAGTTTAATAATCGGGCTAACCCTGCCGTTCATGAGCGCACTACCGGACAGGAAATCTGGCAGGATACGGACGGGAAGGTCGATATATTCGTGGCCGGTGTGGGGACCGGCGGAACGGTGAGCGGCGTGGGTGCGGCTTTGAAGAAACATAACTCCCGGATACAAGTGGTAGCCGTAGAACCGGAAGATTCTCCGGTATTGTCAGGCGGAAAACCGGGCCCGCATAAGATTCAGGGTATCGGTGCAGGTTTTGTTCCGAAAAACTATAATAGTGCCGTGGTAGACGGAATTTTGCAGGTGTCCAATGATGATGCTATCCGTACCGGGCGGGAACTGGCGAAATACGAAGGCCTGTTGGTGGGGATTTCTTCGGGAGCGGCTGTCAGTGCTGCAACCCAGTTGGCGCAGTTGCCGGAGAATGAGGGTAAAAACATAGTAGTGTTGCTCCCTGATACGGGAGAACGCTATTTGTCGACGCTGTTGTATGCCTTTGAGGAATATCCCTTATGATGAGTTATGTGCTCAGTCCTATACAGAGACTACCTATGTGACTGAAGTACTTTGAGTATAGGACTGGGATACCTTGAATATGCAGGTTAGTGGCAATCAAACTTCGGGCAAAGTTTTTTGTAGAGATTATTTCAATTCACTCGGCCTCAGCCCGAACGATTTGCAGCTTATTTCATCTACTTTCACTTCCCATATTTTCACATTGCGTACAGCCGGTTCGGCGTAGCTACATGCATTGTCCGTATATTGCTTCATAAGCAGGTCGAGTATCCGTCGCTTTTCATCCATATCTTCTATGAAACGCACTTTGCCTTTACAGATAACGCTGCGGGATTTCATGCTGTAACTGCAAGCTATCTGTTTATGCATATACACCAGTTCGTGCCCTTCACAGAAGGTGATGCAGACCTGCGGATGCCGTGCCACCATTTCTACTTTACTTCCTTCGGGGCCCGAATGCAGATAAATAGTATCATTTTCCCAGGCAAAGTTCATAGGTATTACATACGGATTACCCTCTCCGTCGATAATCCCGACCGTACAATAAGGGCATTTACGGATGATATCTTCTATTTGCGAGCGGTCTGTAATAGTAATTGTCTTCATGTATGTGTAGGTAAGCTTTTGTAACTGACAATGATAATTCCGCCTATTCAACCAGTGCAAAGTCCAACTGCTTTTTCTCCAGGTTGGCGCGTGCCACCTTGATGGTGATAGCGTCGCCGAGGCTGTATGTGCGTTTCTTCCGTCGTCCGCGCAGGCAATAATTCTTTTCGTCGAATTCGTAGTAATCATCATCGAGGTCGCGGATAGGTATCATTCCTTCACATTTATTCTCGTTCAGCTCAACGTACAGTCCCCATTCGGTAACACCGGAAATAACGCCGTCGTAAGTCTGTCCCAGGCGTTCCGTCATGTATTCCACCTGTTTGTACTTGATAGAGGCGCGTTCCGCATTGGCAGCTATCTGTTCCATGCTGCTGGAATGCTCGCAGAGGGCTTCGTATTTCTGTTCGGAAACGCTTCGTCCGCCTAAATCCAGGTATTTGGTCAGCAACCGGTGCACCAGCATGTCCGGATAGCGTCGGATGGGCGAAGTGAAATGGGTGTAATAATCGAATGCCAATCCGTAGTGACCGATGTTGTGCACGGAATAGCGTGCTTTCTGCATGGCACGGATGGATACGGTTTCAATAAGGTTCTCCTCTTTCTTTCCCTGAATATCATCCAGCAGATGGTTGATGGATTTGGATACATCCGTTTTGGTTCCGCCGGTGCGCAGTTTGTAGCCGAAGCGGGCGATGAACTGTGCCAGATTATCCAGTTTTTCCGGGTCCGGAAGGTCGTGAATACGATAGGGGAATACTTTCGGCTTTTTGTTTTTGGGTACACGTCCTATTTTTTCCGCCACAGTACGGTTGGCGAGTAGCATGAACTCTTCTACCAGTTTGTTGGCGTCTTTGGATTCCTTGAAATATACGCTGACAGGCTTGCCCTGCTCGTCAATCTCAAATTTCACCTCATAGCGGTCGAAGTTGATGGCGCCGGCGGTAAACCGTTTTTCACGCAATATCTTGGCAAGCGAGTCCAGTTTGAGGATTTCTTCCTTAAAGTCTCCCTCTTTGGTTTCGATAATCTGCTGTGCCTCTTCGTAGGTGAAGCGGCGGTCGGACTTGATAACCGTATGCACAATGCGCGAGTTCTTCACTTCTCCCTTGTCCGTCATCTCGAAGATGGCAGAGTAGGCCAGTTTCTCTTCATCGGGGCGCAGGGAACAGATGAAGTTACACAACCGTTCGGGCAGCATCGGGATGGTGCGGTCTACGAGGTAAACGGATGTGGCGCGTTTCTCGGCTTCTTTGTCGATGATGCTGCCTTCCGTTACGTAGTGCGTCACGTCGGCAATGTGTACGCCCACTTCCCAAAGATTGTCCTTCAGTTTGCGGATGGACAAGGCATCGTCAAAGTCCTTAGCGTCTTTGGGGTCTATGGTAAAGGTGGTTACATTGCGGAAATCCTCACGTTTGGCATATTCTTCTGCGGGAATTTCGGCAGGTATCCTGTCTGCGGCTTTTTCCACGGATGCGGGGTAAACATACGGCAATCCGAATTCGGCCAGGATGGCGTGCATCTCGGTGGTGTTATCTCCGGCTTTCCCCAGAATGTCGATAACCTGACCGATAGGATTCTTTGCCTTGTCAGGCCATTCCACCACTTTGACGATGGCCTTGTCGCCTGTCTTTCCACCTTTCAGTTTCTCTTTGGGGATAAAGATATCATTGGCCAGCGTGCGGTTTTCCGTAACAAGGAAAGCATATGATTTGGCAACTTCCAATGTTCCTACGAAGGTATCGTTGGCGCGTTCCAGTATCTCGATGACTTCGCCTTCGGCTTCGCGTCCGCGGCGTTTGGCATAAAAGGCGATACGCACTTTATCGCCCGTCATGGCGTGTGCCGAGTTCCGTTCGGCAATGAAGATGGGGTCGCCGCCTCCTTCGGGTATGAATGAGTTCTTTCCGTTGCTCTTGCGTTGGAAAGTGCCGGTCATCTCCACACCATGATTGTTCAGTTTGTATTTATGCTTGTCCACTTCGGTGATGTAATCGTCATCCGACAGTTCGGACAGTATATCCATACACAGCATTTTCAGCGGGTGTGTAGTGAGATGCAGTTGTTCGAAAATGTATTTCAGGGACAGTACTTCGTCTTGTTTTACGTGGAAGAAGTCCAATAGTGCTTTGACGAGCTCTTTCTTCTTCATTCGCTTGCCGGCTTTTTTCTCTTTCTTTTCCTTTTTTGTCTTAGCCATAATCTGATGTCTTTTTATCTTTCTTGCAAAGTAAACAAATAAATGTATTCACTCGTTCACTCCGGCTTCAAAATCTTTCTGTCTTACTGAAAATTATAAGAGAACGACCGGTCATAACGGATTTATGTACTATATTTGCAACAACTTAGAAAAACGTCATGGAAGTACAATCTATGGATAAGGAAGAGGTTGCGAGGGAAAAAGGCATTTACCGCGTAACGATTGTGGGGAGCGTAGTGAACTTCCTGCTGCTTCTGTTCAAGTTCTTTGCGGGCATCATGGGGCATAGTGCCGCCATGCTGGCGGATGCCGTACATTCGTTATCGGACTTTGTTACAGACATCATTGTCATTGTTTTTGTGCGTATCTCTTCCAAGCCGGAAGATGAGGGACACGACTACGGACATGGTAAATACGAGACTTTGGCAACAGCCATTATCGGCATAATATTGCTCGGCGTCGGTTTTGGGATTTTCTGGAATGGCGCTTCATCTATCTATCGGTTTCTTCACGGTGGTTCTTTGCAGGAACCGGGAATGCTGGCACTGATAGCGGCATTGGTGTCCGTTGCCTTTAAGGAAGCGCTTTATCGTTATACGGTGTTTAAGGGGAAGAGGTTGAATTCTCAGGCAGTGGTGGCCAATGCGTGGCATCATCGCAGTGATGCTCTTTCTTCCATAGGAACTGCCATAGGTATCGGCGGGGCTATTCTTTTGGGAAATCATTGGCGGGTGCTCGACCCGATAGCCGCGGTTGTCGTCAGTTTCTTCATCATGAAGGTGGCCGTAAAGTTATTGATTCCTTGCGTAGATGAGTTGCTGGAGAAATCGCTGCCCGCCGATGTGGAAAATGAAATTCAGAAGATTATCCTTTCTTTTCCCGGAGTAAGTTCGCCTCACCATTTGCGCACCCGCCGTATCGGGAATTATTACGCGATAGAGGTGCATGTGCGCATGGATGGAAAAATAACACTGGAAGAAGCACACCGTACGGCAACGGCCATTGAGAATACCTTGAAGGAACAGTTCGGTAAAGGCACTCATGTAGGTATTCATGTAGAGCCGGTGAAATGATGAGGCCGTACAGTAGGGGCGGAATGGTGAAGTAACGGGATACCGGGAGAAAATAATTCATAATTTATAAAATTCATAATTCATAACGTGGAATCGGTTTTAGTAACAGGAGCAAGCGGGTTTATCGGGAGTTTCATCGTGGAAGAGGCGTTGAGGCGGGGATTCGGCGTATGGGCAGGCATCCGTTCGTCCAGCAACCGGGAGTATTTGCAGGACAAGAAGATACATTTTCTTGAACTCGACTTTGCGCATCCCGGTGAGCTTTGTGCGCAACTTTCCGGTCATAAGGAACTGTATGGTAAGTTCGATTACATTATCCACTGTGCCGGAGCTACAAAATGTGTAGATAAGAACGACTTCGAACGTGTGAACTACCGGCAGACCAAATGTTTTGTAGACACGTTGCGGGAGTTGGACATGATTCCCAGGCAGTTTGTCTTTATCAGTACCTTGAGCGTATTCGGTCCGATACGTGAAAAGACCTATACTCCGATTACGGAAAAGGATACCCCTGTGCCCAATACCGCCTATGGCCTTAGCAAACTGAAAGCGGAGAGGTATCTGCAAAGCATACCGGATTTTCCTTATGTCATCTATCGTCCTACGGGTGTGTACGGACCGCGCGAGAAGGATTACTTCCTGATGGCAAAGTCTATCCGTCGGCACACGGACTTCTCCGTGGGTTTCCGCCGGCAGGATTTGACGTTTGTTTACGTCAAGGATATCGTGCAGGCTGTTTTCCTGGGGATAGAGAAACAAATATCCCGCCGCACCTATTTTCTGGCAGACGGCAAGGTGTACCGGAGCCGTGCTTTTTCCGACCTGATACGGAAAGAACTGGGGAATCCGTTTGTAATTCGTCTGAGATGTCCGTTAATTATATTGAAAGTTGTATCTTTGCTCGCCGAATATTGGGCGAAACACCGGAATACCACCAGTACGCTCAATTCGGACAAGTATAGAATAATGAAACAACGCAACTGGCAATGCGATATAACTCCGACTGTCGAGGAATTGGGATACAGTCCCGAATATGACCTGGAACGGGGAGTGAAGGAAACGATTGCCTGGTATAAAGATAAAGGATGGCTTTAGACTTATTCAAGAGAGTAGAAACCCGTAAAGGGCTTTTTGCGGTAGAGAAGATTACGCTGATATATAATCTGCTGACTTCCATACTCATACTGTTTCTTTTCCAAGAAATGGATCATCCGGTGCAGATGCTTGCAGACCGCGCTGTGATTGCAGGCATGACATTTTTGCTGATGTATCTTTACCGGCTTGCGCCCTGCAAGTTTTCGGCTTTCATCCGCATCGTTATCCAGATGTCGTTGCTCTCCTACTGGTATCCCGACACATTCGAGTTCAACCGTATCTTCCCCAACCTGGACCATGTTTTCGCTTCGGTCGAGCAATGGATATTCGGCGGACAGCCTGCTGTATGGTTCTGTCTGCGTTTTCCGCAGATGTGGGTGAGCGAACCGTTCAATATGGGTTATTTCTTCTACTATCCGATGATACTTCTGGTAGTGGTGTGGTATTTTCTCTACCGCTTCGACCTTTTTGAGAAAGTGTCGTTCGTGATAGTCACCGCTTTCTTCATCTACTACCTGATATATATCTTCGTGCCGGTGGCAGGGCCGCAGTTCTATTTTCCGGCTATCGGCGAGGATAACGTGGCGCAGGGGATATTCCCGGCTATCGGCGATTACTTCAACCACAACCAGGAACTGCTGCCCGGTCCGGGATATGAACACGGATTCTTTTATAATCTGGTGGAAAGCTCGCAGCAGGTGGGCGAGCGTCCGACGGCGGCATTCCCCAGTTCGCATGTCGGCATGTCCACCATCCTGATGATTATGGCATGGCGGGGTAGCAGGCGTTTGTTTGCCTGCCTGCTTCCTTTTTATCTGCTGCTGTGCGGGGCTACAGTGTACATACAGGCGCATTACCTGATTGATGCCATTGTGGGCTTTTTCTCTGCCATTGTGCTCTATGTGGTGGCAACGTGGATGTTCAAGCGGTGGTTTGCGCAACCGATGTTCAAATGATGCCAGTCCCTGACTCATTGTCTTTCACTCCCTGACTGAATGAGGTTCGCTCGGCGGATGATTGCCGACCCATAGAAAAGCAGGGCACTCTTTTGGTTGGGGTTGTAAGATAATTTAAGCTATATCAGTTTTTCTATTTCGTTGAAGATACGGTACAGTTCCTCTTTTGTCTCTGCCCGCAACATGGCGATGCGCGTTTCCCGGAAGTTAGGGATACCCTTGAACAGCGGGCTTGCTGCCAAGTGGCGGCGTACGTGCAGGATACCTCTCCGTTCGTCCAGCAGTTTTACGCTGTCTTCCACTTCCTGCCGGAGTACATTCAGTTTCCATTCGGAACTGAGGGGCGGTATCTCTTCACCCGTCTCCAGATAATGTTTCACTTCCTTGAATATCCAAGGGCGGCCGAAGCTGGCGCGGCCTATCATAACGGCGTCCACCCCGTAGCGGTCGAAGCACTCTTTGGCCCTTTGAGGGGTGGTGACGTCACCGTTGCCGATGATGGGGATGTGCATGCGCGGATTGTTTTTGACTTCACCAATCAGTGTCCAGTCTGCTTCACCCGTATACATTTGGGCGCGGGTGCGGCCGTGAATGGTAAGGGCGGCAATGCCGCAGTCCTGCAGTTGCTCTGCCAAGTCTACGATAATCTTGCTGCCGGCATCCCAGCCGAGACGGGTTTTTACGGTCACGGGTATCTTTACGGCATCTGCCACGGCACGGGTTATCTCCAGCATCTTGGGGATATTCTGCAACATTCCCGCACCGGCTCCTTTGCCGGCCACACGTTTTACGGGGCAGCCGAAATTGATGTCCAGTATGTCCGGGCGCGCCTGCTCCACGATACGCGCCGCCTCTACCATAGTGTCCGTATCCTTGCCGTATATCTGTATGGCTACGGGGCGCTCTTCGTCACTGATGTTCAGCTTCTGTTCGGTCTTGCTGACGGAACGTATCAGCGCGTCGCTCGACACAAACTCGGTGTACACCATATCCGCTCCGAAACCTTTGCACATCAGTCGGAAAGCGGGGTCGGTCACATCTTCCATGGGGGCAAGCAATATGGGGTGCTTGCCGAGGTCTATATCTTTAATCTTCATAATCTGACGGGATTTGCCTGCAAAAGTACGGAAAAAGCCTGTTTCATTCGCTATGCAGGAGTGAAATCCTTGAAAGAATATACAGCTTCTTCCTTAAATCTGTATATTTGCACTATTCATTCACTTAACAACAGAAATAATTATGAAAAAGAGTTTGCTTTCAGTCGCATTGTGCGTGATGACACTGCTCATCGGCATTTCCCCTGCTTCTGCACAAGGGCAGAATAAGGAATATCAGGAAACGTTGCATAAAATGCTGTTGCTTTCCGGCGGTCTGGCCACTGTGGATACGATGGTTCCGCAGATAATCGGTATGATGAAGCAGCAGTCCCCCTCTGTATCGGAGGCCACGTGGAACGCAGTAATGGAAAAGGCAAAGCAGTTTTTCAGCGATAATCTGGTGAAGGTGTATGTGCCCATCTATCAGAAACACCTGACATTGGACGACCTGAAGAAGATTGTAGCCTTCTACGAATCTCCGGTGGGCAAGAAGCTGGGAGCGGTTACTCCAGCCATTACAATGGAAGGGATGACGGCAGGCCAACAGCTTGGCATGGAACTTGTGACACTGATTCAACGGGAATTGGATGCGCACGGTAATAAATAATTGCATCATTAAATTTCATATTGGATGAATTCTACTACTTTGAACGATTTTGAAATCATGGCTCCGGTAGGCTCGCGCGAGTCTCTTGCCGCAGCTATCCAGGCGGGTGCGGACTCTATTTACTTCGGTATCGAAAATCTGAATATGCGTGCTCGTTCCGCCAATACCTTTACCATTGACGATTTGCGGGAGATTGCCCAAACCTGCGATGAGCATGGTATGAAAAGTTACCTTACGGTAAATACCATTATCTACGATAACGATATCCCCCTGATGCGAACCATTGTGGATGCGGCAAAAGCGGCAGGTATCTCGGCGGTGATTGCAGCCGATGTGGCTGTGATGAGCTACGCCCGGCAGATAGGACAGGAGGTGCATCTGTCCACGCAACTGAATATTTCGAATGTGGAGGCTTTGCGTTTCTATGCCCAATTTGCCGATGTGGTGGTGCTGGCGCGTGAACTGAATTTGGAGCAGGTGGCGGAAATCTACCGTCATATCTGTGAAGAGAATATCTGCGGACCGAGCGGTGAGCGGATACGTATCGAGATGTTCTGCCACGGCGCTTTGTGCATGGCGGTATCGGGCAAGTGCTATCTTTCGCTGCACGAGATGAACCATTCGGCCAACCGGGGAGCCTGTATGCAGGTATGCCGCCGCTCGTATACGGTGCGCGACAAGGAAACGGATGTGGAACTGGATATAGACAACCAGTACATTATGTCGCCCAAAGACCTGAAAACCATTCATTTCATGAACAAAATGCTGGATGCAGGCGTGCGTGTGTTCAAGATTGAAGGACGCGCCCGCGGTCCCGAGTATGTGCGTACGGTGGTGGAATGTTATAAGGAGGCCATTCGCTCCTATGTGGAAGGCACGTTTACCGACGAAAAGATAGCTGCCTGGGACGAGCGCCTGAAAACCGTGTTTAACCGTGGTTTCTGGGACGGCTATTATCTGGGGCAGCGCTTGGGCGAATGGACCCGGAACTACGGTTCTGCCGCTACCGAACGTAAGATTTATGTCGGCAAGGGTATCCGTTACTTCTCGAATATCGGCGTGGCGGAGTTCTTGGTGGAAGCCGCCGAAATCAATGTCGGCGACAAGCTGCTGATAACGGGACCGACAACGGGAGCCGTATTCACTACATTGGAAGAAGCGCGCGTGGATCTGAAACCCGTGCAGACGGTGAAAAAAGGGCAGCATTTCTCGATGAAAGCGGATAAAATACGTCCCAGCGACAAACTCTACAAACTGGTTTCCGTAGAGGAGCTCAAGCGGTTCAAAGGTTTGGATATCGAGAATAAACGCGGTTAATTATCAAATGGTAAATTGTTAAATTGCAGGTATTATAATGAATTATATTTATGAACTGAAAATGAAGGTCCGCGACTATGAATGCGACCTTCAGGGTATTGTCAACAATGCCAACTACCAGCATTATCTGGAGCATACGCGGCACGAGTTCCTGTTGAGTACGGGTGTCAGCTTTGCCGCACTCCACGAACAGGGGGTAGATCCAGTGGTAGCACGCATCAATATGGCTTTCAAGACACCGTTGAAAAGCGGTGATGAGTTCGTATCAAAGCTGGCAATGAAGAAAGAAGGCATCAAGTATGTGTTCTACCAGGATATTTTCAGGGCAAGTGACAATAAAGTGGCCATCAAGGCAGTGGTTGAAACGGTATGTGTGGTAAACGGACGTTTAAGCGACAGCGAGTTATTCGATAACGTCTTTGCCCCCTACCTCGACCATGAATAATGACGAACGTCTTTGCAGTATAGCTCTTACGCTCTGCCCCGGTATAGGACATATCGGGGCAAAGCGTTTAATAGATGCCATAGGTAGCGCCGTTGACGTTTTCGGGTATCGTAAGGAATTGCCGGAACGTCTGCCCGGCGTGAATTCCTCGATAATTACGGCTCTTGACTGTCCTGCCGCTTTTCTTCGTGCCGAACGTGAAATGGAGTTTGTGGAAAAGAACCGCCTGACTTGTCTTACTTTGCGGGATGAGGCCTATCCTTCCCGTCTGCGGGAATGTGAGGATGCTCCGATTGTCCTGTTTTTCAAGGGAAACACTGATTTTAACCGTTTACATGTTATCAATATGGTAGGTACGCGCCGTGCAACGGAGTACGGCAAACGGTTTTGTGCGGATTTCGTGCACGATTTGTCCGTGCTTCTCCCTGATGCCCTGATAGTGAGCGGCCTCGCCTACGGCATTGATATTCATGCACATCGTGCCGCCCTGGCCGATAATATGTCTACTGTTGCCGTTCTGGCTCACGGTTTGGACCGTATCTATCCTTCTGTACATCGTAAGACGGCTGTCGATATGCTGGTCAACGGCGGTTTGCTTACCGAGTTCTTATCCGAAACTACTCCGGACAGGCATAACTTTGTCAGCCGTAACCGTATTGTGGCAGGTATGTGCGATGCGACGATTGTTGTGGAATCTGCCGCTAAAGGCGGTTCTTTGATTACAGCGGATTTGGCTGACGGCTATCACCGTGATTGCTTTGCCGTGCCCGGGCGGGTGACGGATGCCGCTTCTATCGGCTGCAACCGGTTGATACGGGATAATAAGGCTGCGCTTGTACAGAGTGCCGAAGAGTTCGTAAAAACAATGGGGTGGGCGAATGCAGAGCCTGCTACCAAAGCAGCCGGTATCCAGCGCAATCTGTTTCCGGAACTGACGGATGAGGAGGAGCTGGTGGTGCGTATACTGACTCATCAGGGAGACTTGCATATCAATGCGCTGGTAGTGGAGGCGGACATACCCGTAAACCGTATGAGCGCCTTGCTTTTCGAACTGGAGATGAAAGGGGTGGTAAAGGCATTGGTTGGAGGAGTATATTGCTTATTGGCATAAAAAAAGGAGTACCGCTGTACTCCAACCTTTGTTAACCTTAAATCTAATACTATGAAAAAAATCACGTAACAAATGTATAGCTTCTTCATATATTTCCCAAATATTTACTCTTTTTCTGAATTTCTTTTAGTTTTCTTTTGCGAATATTTACTGTTTTCGTGCACGCTTGGACATCTTGACTTAAATAAAGTGTATATACTGACTATATGATAACTATCGGATAAGCGAGGCTTGCTGTTGGGGCTTTTCGTGGAATATTCCGGTTCTTTGTCTGTATTGGAAGTAGCATAAGTTGCAAAAAACTTCCAATCGTTTCACAGAATCTTCCAAGTTGCTAAATGAGTTGGTTTTTCTGTATCTTCTTTAATTTTAATGGTTTATTTTTGGCTTTGTACAAAGCAAAGTTATGGTGAACCGTATCTATATAGTAACTCTTATAATACTCTTTTTTTTATCAGTGGGAAGAGCATCTGTACGGGCGGACATATTGATGGTTGTAAACAGTGTAATGCTGGACTCGGTTATAAAACCGGACGAATGGAGAGAAGTATATCGGTGGGTACTCGCTGATAAGAATGTGCCGGACAGGAAAGAGGTTTTGATGTTAATCCGGTATCATTATGGGAATTTCGGCAAATTGACGGAACTGTTGTTCTATCTGAACGAAAGCAAGGCCTGTAAATATCTGTTGCAGTTTGTTTTTCCGCGGATAGGCAGCTATACGGTACATTCGAAGGAGTTTCCTATTGCCGGAATACGGATGCCGGAGAAGGCACTGCCGGTAGTATCTGCCGGCAGCGGAGAACTGGTTTCGACCGCGTTCCCTGAGAAAAGAAAAAGGCTGGGACCATCACATAAGGTTATGGTAGCTCTGAAGAATAATATGATATATGATTTGGCGTTGGCTCCGAATGTGGAAGTTGAGTTTTCGACAGGAAAGAGGTGGTCTTTGAATACTGAATATAAATGTCCTTGGTGGTTGAACAGTCGGAACGGCTTTTGTTATCAGCTTCTTTCGGGAGGTGTGGAAGTACGCTGTTGGCTGGGCAACAGAAATCTGTGCAACAGATTGACAGGGTATTTCCTGGGGCTATATACCGAGGGAGGAGTATATGATTTTCAGTTGAAAGAAGAGAGTGGCATTCGCGGTAAGTATTATATGACTTCGGGTCTGTCCTGCGGATATGCACGCAGAATAACCGGGCACCTTGCAATCGAGTGCAGTTTGGGAATAGGTTATTTGACAACGGAATACTGTAAATATACCTCTTATAAAGGGGAATTAGTCCGAACTAATGGAGGACACTTTCATTTTGTGGGTCCTACAAAGGTAGCGGTCTCTTTAGTATGGCATATAACGGCAGGACGATGAATGTGGTGGAAAATATCAGATATAATGTACCGTTGCCTCTGTTCTGTCTGTTGATAATCCTGTCAGGGTGCAATTTCAGGGAGGTGCTGGACGATTATCCTGTCAGTGGCGTACAGATAACGCTGGACTGGACGGGAGTTGCGGAGAATTTGCCGGAGACCGTGCGGGTAATATTTTATCCGAAAGATGCCGAGGGGCGGAAAGTAGACGGCTATTTGCCGGCTGCCGGCGGGGAAATGAAAGTACCGCCCGGCCATTATGCAATGATAGTTTACAACTATAATACGGAATGTGTCTGCATAGAAGGCGATGAGTGCTATGGTACTATCAGGGCATATACGGAACGGTGTATTGGAATGGATGCCGGAGAGGATATGATTTGGTCGCCGGACGATTTCTACGTTGTGGCGTTGGATGATGTGGAAATAGCAAAAAGCGAAGCGGCTATGGTGATGAAACTGAAACCGGAACGGGTAGTAAGCAGTTATTCGTTTGCCGTGAAGGTGGATGGTGTAGAAAATATATCGGCTGTTGTGTGCTGCGTCAGCGGGTTGAATGGCGGTTACTTTCTCGGTAGAAGGCTGTGTACACTTGCGGAAGTGCCCGTTTATGTGGAGAATGATTGTAAAAACGGACTGTTGCGGGGACATTTTTCGCATTTCAGGCTTCCGAAAAGTGCGGATACACGGGTCGATAGTCCGGTAGTGTTGACCATCAGGATTATTAAGGTGGATAAGCAGGTGCAGGAGATTCTGGTTGATATCAAAAAGCTGATAACACCTCCGACCTCCGGTGAGGAAGAAGAAATACAGCCTGCTCCTGATGGGGAAATACATATTGAGGTGCCTGTTCCCGATGGACAGATTACGGTAGAGGTGGATAAGGAAGAAGATGGAAATAGCGGTATCGGAGGTGATATAGGTGATTGGGATGATGAAACGAATGTGGATATAATCGTGTAGAAACAAGATAAGCAATTAATATATTAACTAAAAACAAATGGTTATGAGAAAAATTTTATTGGTGGCTTTAACAGCTGCAGCAATGGTAAGTTGCTCTGAAAATGAAGGGTTTGAGAATGAAAGTACAATGAACCGGATTAAATTCGGAACAGTGGTGAAGACCGGAACAAAGACATTGGTTGCCACTACTGAGAATTTCAGTAAGTTTACTGTAAGCGCTTATAAAACAACAGATGACATGGGGGGAACTGTACAGTTGAATACGGGTTTTATGGATGATATAGAAGTTGATAAATCAAGCGGGGAATGGAAGTATAAGGGCGACTACTACTGGCCTGCCTCCGGTAAATTGCAATTTTTTGCTACCTCACCGGCGCAAACTTTGGATATTACTACCGCTGCCGGTTATCCGAAATTCGAGTATGCGGTGAAGGCGGTTGACAGTCAGGAAGATTTGGTTGCTGCCAACGTAATAAATCAGGTAAAGTCTGAGTCAGCCATTTCTCTTCCTTTCCAGCATCTTCTGACGCAGGTGAACTTTACAATCAAGGGTGATGTTGCCGATTTTATTTACACCGTATCGAAATTGGTGATTAAAGGTGCAAAGGATAAGGCTACTTTTACTTTTGACGGAAGCAGCACCGTAGGGGCTTGGAGTAACCTGGCAGAGTCTGCTTCGGGTGTGACATACGAATACACCGGCACTCCCGTATCCGTTACTCCGACTGCTGCTGAACCTGAAGCTTTTGCAGCATTTGAGACTTCCGGCAATGCCTTGTTTATGCTGATGCCTCAAGACGACCTGACAGGCGTTACTTTGGAGATTACCTATACTGCTGCACCGAAAGATAAATCAAGTGAGTATACCTGGAATGATACTAAGGTCGTTAACCTTACAGGCAGTTGGGGCATGGGCAAGAATATTCGGTATACATTGACGCTGACCAACAATGCTACTCCTATTAAGTTTACTCCGAATGTTGGCATATGGACCAATGAGGACGGAACATTCACCGGGCTATAAGAGTTTGATATAAGAGTCCTGTTGATTTCATAATATTTTGATTCTTCCCCGAAAACGTTTTCAAAGTTTTCGGGGAATATGTTTTTTTGTTGGCTGCTAATGTTTATTTTTGCCAAAGCAAACAAACAAAACATTCTATCCTGTCATGTACGACTCTTCCGCTTGTGAAGCGGTTAACGCCGATTGCCTGAAATGCCCCAAGGCTGTGGACAATCTTATCTTATACGCCTCTCATAGTAGAGGGTTTCACTTTATTATGCCCAAGTGCGATAACAATATCATTATGTTTCTTTTAAAAGGTGAGGCTCTTGTCAACAGTGAAGAATATGCAGGCGTGACGTTGCATGCCGGTGAGTTTATTCTGCAGGCTGTCGGTTCAAAATACGAAGTGCTTGCCATGACCGATGTAGAGTGTGTATGCTATCGTTTTTCCCAGCCGGAATCTTTTTGTGAAGGACGCTTTCAGCATATCGTAAAAGACGTGGTTCCACCTCTTATCTTTTTTCCGTTGAAAATATGCTCTGAACTGAATTTTTTCTTGGAAGCTTCGAAGTCTTATCTGGCTGAGGGGAAGATTTGTAGGGAGCTATTGCAATTTAAGCAGAAAGAACTGGCGTTTATCCTGTGGCGTTACTATTCGGATTATGAGCTTTCCATGCTGGTGCATACGTTATCGAAATACACGGATAGTTTTCAGTATTTCGTACTTAAGAATCATGATAAGGTCAAGACGGTTGAAGAATTTGCCGAATTAGGGGGATATACAGTGACGACTTTCCGCCGTATCTTTACTTCTGTATTCCATCAGCCTGTATACGAGTGGATGCAGGAACGCAGAAAAGAAGGCATTCTTTATGAACTTCGGCATACAAACTTTACAATCTCTGAAATTTGTTATAAATATGGCTTTGAATCTTTATCTCATTTCTCTAATTTCTGCAAGAAGAATTTTGGGTTGTCTCCCCGTAATTTGAGGAAAGAGGTTGAGAAGCCATCTTTATCTGCAGCCCAGGATTCTATGTTTTTGTCTGTTTAACCTGCTTGGGATATCAAGCAGTTTCCATAATTTCTTATCATAAAAAAAAACTCCTCTACCGGTTTTCCCGATAGAAGAGTTCTTGTGATATTAATCAAATGCAGAAAGTACGGTTAGTCTTTCAATTTTGCGGTAATGAAGTCGCGGTTCAAACGTGCGATGTTGCTGATAGAGACATTCTTCGGACATTCGGCCTCACAAGCACGGGTGTTTGTACAGTTACCGAAACCGAGTTCGTCCATTTTGCTCAACATGGCTTTGGCACGGCGCAATGCTTCCGGTTTGCCTTGAGGAAGCAGGTTCAACTGGCTTACCTTAGCAGAAACGAACAACATGGCTGAACCGTTCTTACAAGCGGCTACACAAGCACCGCAACCGATACAGGAAGCGGCATCCATGGCTTCATCGGCGATAGGCTTCGGAATCAGGATAGCGTTGGCATCCTGAGGAGCACCTGTACGTACGCTGACATAACCGCCTGCCTGCATAATCTTGTCGTATGCAGTACGGTCTACCATCAAGTCTTTGATTACCGGGAAGCCGGCAGAACGCCAGGGTTCTACGGTAATGGTGTCGCCGTCGTTGAAGCGGCGCATATAGATTTGGCAGGTAGTGGCTCCTGTTGCAGGACCGTGCGGATGTCCGTTGATGTAAAGAGAACACATACCGCAGATACCTTCGCGGCAGTCATGGTCGAATACAACCGGTTCTTTACCTTCACTGATGAGCTGTTCGTTCAGAATATCCAGCATTTCGAGGAATGAGGTATCGCCCGGAATATCTTTCATTTGGTATGTTTCAAAAGCGCCTTTTGCTTTCGGACCCTTCTGGCGCCATACCTTGAGCGTAAATGATATATTTTTATCCATTTTCTTTAATTCTTTAAATGTTCAACTTCCCGATTAGCTCTTGTAGTTACGAGTCTGTACCTTGATTGCTTCGTATACCAGAGGTTCTTTCAGCAATACCGGTTCTTTTTCGTCTGAACCCTGGTATTCCCAGCAGGCAACGTAGAAGTAGTTTTCGTCATCGCGCTTGGCTTCGCCTTCTTCTGTCTGGTACTCTTCGCGGAAGTGACCGCCGCAGCTTTCGTTACGGTTCAAGGCATCGTATGCTACGAGTTCGCCCATTGTGATGAAGTCGTACAGACGGATAGCCTTGTCGAGTTCGACGTTCATGCCTTCTTTCTCGCCGGGGATGAACAGCTCTTTCTCGAATTCCTTGCGGATTTCCTTCAGTCTCTTCAAGCCTTCTTTCAAGCCCTCTGCAGTACGTCCCATACCTACATATTCCCACATTACGTGGCCCAATTCCTTATGGATAGAGTCTACAGACTTCTTACCCTTGATGTTCATCATCCAGTCGATTTTGTCCTGAATGGCTTTTTCTGCCGCTGCGAACTCAGGCAGGTCGGTAGAGAAGCGGGGAACGGTAATCTGGTCGGCCAGGTAGTTCTGGATAGTATAAGGCAATACGAAGTAACCGTCTGCCAGACCCTGCATCAATGCGGAAGCACCGAGGCGGTTGGCGCCGTGGTCCGAGAAGTTACATTCACCGATGGCGAACAAGCCCTTGATAGAAGTCATCAGTTCGTAGTCTACCCAGATACCACCCATTGTATAGTGGATAGCCGGATAAATCATCATCGGGTTTTCGTACGGGCTGACATCTGTGATTTCTTCGTACATGTCGAAGAGGTTGCCGTAACGCTGTGCAACCACATCTTTGCCCAAACGGTTGATAGCTTCGGAGAAGTCGAGGAATACGGCAAGACCTGTATTGTTCACGCCATAACCCTTGTCGCAACGTTCTTTGGCAGCACGGCTGGCAACGTCACGCGGAACGAGGTTACCGAATGCCGGATAACGGCGCTCCAGGTAGTAGTCGCGGTCTTCTTCGGGAATATCTTTTCCTTGCAGCGTACCTTCCTGCAACTTCTTGGCATCTTCCAGTTTCTTCGGAACCCAGATACGTCCGTCGTTACGCAAAGATTCGGACATCAAAGTCAGTTTGGATTGCTTGTCGCCGTGAACGGGGATACAAGTCGGGTGAATCTGTACGTAAGCGGGGTTGGCAAACCAGGCTCCTTTACGGTAGCAGGCCATGGCAGCGGAACAGTTGCAAGCCATTGCATTGGTAGAGAGGAAGTATGCGTTGCCATAACCGCCGGTAGCGATAACCACAGCGTGAGCGGCAAAACGTTCCAGCTTACCTGTTACGAGATTCTTGGCGATGATACCGCGGGCACGTCCGTCGATGATGACAACGTCTTCCATTTCATAACGCGTGTACAGTTTCACCGTACCCACGTTTACCTGACGGCTCAGTGCGGAGTAAGCTCCCAGCAGCAATTGCTGTCCTGTCTGTCCTTTGGCATAGAATGTACGTGATACCTGTGCACCACCGAATGAACGGTTGTCGAGCAAGCCGCCGTATTCGCGTGCAAAAGGAACACCTTGTGCAACACACTGGTCGATGATGTTATTGGAAACCTCGGCCAGACGGTAAACGTTTGCTTCGCGGGCACGATAGTCACCACCTTTTACCGTATCGTAGAACAGACGGTAAACGGAGTCGCCGTCGTTCTGGTAATTCTTTGCAGCATTGATACCACCTTGCGCAGCGATAGAGTGTGCGCGGCGCGGAGAGTCCTGAATGCAGAAGTTGAACACTCTGAAACCCATTTCACCGAGAGAAGCGGCAGCGGAAGCGCCGGCAAGTCCGGTTCCTACTACGATGATGTCCAAACGGCGTTTGTTGGCAGGGTTTACTAATTTTTGGTGAGCTTTATAGTTGGTCCATTTCTCAGCCACCGGTCCTTCCGGTATTTTAGAATCTATCTTAGTCATAATGCTATTACAATTTAATCATTTACAATAATTTATCAGCAAGCGCCGCTGCACATCAGTGATTTGATGAAGAATACGACAACTACCAGAGCGAAGCATACAACAACGATAGTGGAGTAGATGTTGGAGATACATTTCCAACGGTTGATCCATACTTTGTTGTTCCAGCCCAAAGACTGCATGGAGCTCCAGAAACCGTGAGTCAGGTGGAACCACAATGCACCCAGCCAAATGAGGTAAAGCACTACGAATACCGGGTTGGAGAAGGTGTTCTGAATGTGATAGACACCGTTGGCAGCGTAAGCCAGCGTGAGCATGTCGGCATGTGCGCCCATGTTGTGCATCAGTTCGGGGAGCTGCATCTTTGCCCAGAAGTTAACCAGGTGCAGGCCGAGACCTACGATTACCACGATACCCAGTACGAGCATGTTTTGAGAGGCCCATTCCACGGTTTTAGGCTTGTCTACTACTGCATAACGCTCGTTACCGCGCGCTTTGCGGTTTTGCATCGTCAGCCAGAAAGCGTAGATGATGTGGATGATGAACAAGGCAGCCAGACCTACGGTAGCTACCAGCGCGTACCAGTTTGCTCCCAAGAACTCACAAACCATGTTATAGCCATTGGCCGAAACCAATGCAACAAGGTTCATCGCCATGTGAAATGTCAGAAACAGGATAAGGGCGATACCGGTAACACTCATCACCACTTTCCTTCCTACAGATGAATTACTTAACCACATAAATGATTGAATTTAAATTATTTAATAGTTAGAAAATATATTCTTAAAAGCTCGTCAGACTAATATCCTGCAAAAATAGAGGAAATACCTTGATTAAACAAGGAATTAAAGAAATTATTCCGTAATGAGCGGGTAGCAAGATTGCCGGGCGAATCAGCGGTGTCATTCGTCCTCTTGTTCCTTGTTATGTTCTTTACAGATAATAGTTATGTTTTCGCCGTTGGCAGTACGTTTGCGCAGAGAGCGCGGGGTGTCGCCGAAAGAGTCTTTGCAGAAATGGGCAAAGTGTGATAATGAATCGAATCCGTATCGGGTGCTGATTGTGGAGATGCGTTGCTTGGTGTGTTGCAGGTCGTTTAAAATGCCCTCGCGTTTTTTGTCCAGAATCCATTCGTATACAGGTACGCCATACATATTCTTGAATAATCGGCGGAAAGTGGTTGTGGTATATCCGCCAAGGTGGGCAAACTCTTCTACGTTTTTCACTTTATCGTAGTTCTGCATGACGAAATAGTGGAAACTTTCTGTATATGTACTGATTGGATAGAAGAAAGTGGAGACTTGCTGGATCGGGTAGTAGCAAGTCAGGATATAAATTATCTCCTGGCATTTAACGTCAAGATACCTGCTGCACGTGTTCGGCTGCTCCCTGAAATATTCCGTTAAATCTCCGAATAATCTTTCCAGCTTAGGAATGATGGGCAAAGGAGTATAGGTCAGAGGGGCATAAGCCCTTTCAAGTATGTCTTTGTAGCGTTCTTCACAGAGGAGAGGAAGTTCGGTGAATCGGTAGGTAAAATATTCAACATCGGTTAGCGCCAGCAATTCTACTTTGGAGCCGATAGCTTGCAAGATACATTGGCGGGCCTGCAGAGTAGTACCGGGATATTCCTCGCTATTGACAAGCAACTCGCCTTTCAATATAAATATTATACAATTTTGTGTACACTTTTCGGCAGGGAAATGCTGTCCTTTAGGATATTGGCTATATATCAATACTCCTTGGGATGTTTTAGGACATAGCGCACAATCAATTTGCCGAGAGCAACAACTATTTAATGCCATGAATAGATATGTGAATTGTATTAATATGTAAATTGTGGCAACAAAGATAAGATAATTTTGCGAATACTCTAAGGATTTCGGCTATCTTTGCGCCAAACTAATAGATAGGTTTTATGAGAAGAACCATTTTTTTTGTATTTTTTATTTCCTTTGTTGTATCAAATCTCTTTGCACAGAATTGGGATATTAATACCTTACATCGGGTTAATGGCTGGGATAATAAATTTGTCCGTAATTACAATAAATTTATTTCCCGTTCGGAGCCTTATGTGGCCATTGGTGTCCCGGTAGCTATGGCTTTGACGGCATGGGCTAAAAAGGACAAGGACTTGTTGAAGGATGCCGTATATGTCGGAACAAGTGTGGCGGGTGCTTTTGTGGTGGCGTATGGTATGAAATATCTTGTCGACCGCGAACGTCCGTATGAACGCTATCCGGATAGGGTACATCCGTATAGCCATGAGAGCAGTCCTTCATTTCCCTCCGGGCATACCGCATCGGCTTTCGCACTTGCCACTTCTCTGTGCATAAAATATCCTAAATGGTACGTAATAGCTCCTTCTGCCTTGTGGGCTTGTTCCGTCGGAGTGTCCCGTATGAATGAGGGTGTACATTATCCCTCGGATGTACTGGCAGGTGCGGCTATCGGTGCAGGCTGTGCGATTGTGAATATCTATGTAAACCGCTGGCTGAACCGCTGGTTGTTTGGAAAGTGATAAGGTTATAACCTTACCACTTTTTCATACGCTCCTTCATTTAGAACTTTCAGGGCTTGTATTACGCTGCTGTCCGTAGTATTCATTATCTGGAAGTATTCATTCATATCCCACAGGTCGCGGGCTATTAACGCTTTTAGTTGCGTCTTGATGAGCGGCAGGGACTTCCGGTATTGCTTCTCGTCGAACTTAATCTTTTCTTGTTCCGCAAGAGTCTGCATGTTTGCTAATATCTCATCGCTGATTTCGAACTTATCGTTGAACGTTTCGAATTTCTTATATTTGCTTTGCAACTCTTTCCGATGGCTTTCTATAAATTTCATAGTTGTCTTGATAACGACACCTTTAGCAACGATATTCCGATGATAGTCTGTGTATTGGGTGGTATCTATCGGCACGAAGAAGTCGGGCATGATACCGCCACCGCCATAAACGGTGCGCGCTAATTTTTTTGTCTGGTACTTCAGGGAATCGGGGAAATGTATGCTGTCGGCATGCATTAATTCGCCATGATTAAAGCGGTCTATCAATTCCTGGTTGTATTTTTCCAGATTATTTTCCCCGCTAAGCGTACCGTCCGGGTTGGCGGTCTTGTCATAAGGCTTCTGTATGCAACGGCCGGAAGGAGTATAGTAGCGGGCAATGGTCAGGCGTATCATAGAGCCGTCCGGCAGGTCGATAGGTCGTTGCACCAATCCTTTGCCGAAAGTGCGCCGGCCTACGACTACACCTCTGTCCCAATCCTGAATGGCTCCGGTTACGATTTCACTGGCGGATGCGGAATATTCATCCACCAGAACGACGAGACGGCCGTCTTTAAACTTTCCGTTTCCTTTGGCATGGAAATTACTGCGGCGTGCGGCTCTGCCCTCCGTATAAACAATAAGGTCCTTTTGTTGCAGGAATTCATTGGCGAGGTCGATAGCGGCGTTCAGATAGCCACCGCCATTTCCTTGCAGGTCGAGTATCAGGTCTTTCATTCCTTTTTTCTGCAACTCCTTTAATGCTTTAAGAAACTCTTCGGCAGTGGTTGCCCCAAAGCGGTTGATGCGGATATAACCTGTCCGGGGCTGTATCATATATGCGGCATCCAGACTGAGAATAGGTATTTTATCCCGTTTTACAGTGAAGAATAAGGGGTCATTCACTCCGCGGCGCACGATTGTCAGTTTGACTTCCGAGCCTTTCTCTCCGCGTAACCGGCTCATGATGTCTTCCGTGCTCATTTTAACTCCGGCAATGGCGGAGTCGTTAACGGCTATGATGCGGTCGCCGGCAAGAATGCCCACTTTCTCCGAGGGACCGTTGCTGACGGGCTGTACTACAAGCAGTGTATCTTCTATCATTTGGAACTGTACGCCGATACCTTCGAAGTTGCCTTGCAGGGGTTCGTTCATTTTCTTTACTTCTTCGGCATTGTTGTAGGTAGAGTGCGGATCAAGTTGCGCCAGCATCTTGATAATGGCCTCTTCCACCAGTCTGTTCTCATCCACGGAGTCCACGTAGAGGTTGGCTATGGCAAACTCTGCCATTTGCAACTTGCGGAGGGCTTCATTGCCCATTTTCTGAGCCTGCGCCGTTACGGCACATATACATACTATAATAGCAAAAATCTTCTTCATTATTCTTGTCACTAACTACCAATCATTTCATCTCATCACTCATTTCCATTCCTTCGGGAAGGAACATGCTTATATCCTTTCCGAATTGCAGCAGTTCGCGTACGGTAGTGGAGCTTACGCAGGTCAGTTCCGGTTCCGTAAAGAGCAGAATGGTTTCAATTCCTGTCAGCTTGCGGTTTATATCGGCAATCGTTTCCTCGTACTCGAAATCCTTTACCGTGCGTATGCCGCGTATAATCAGACTGGCATCCACTTCTTTGGCGAAGTCAATGGTCAGACAGTCGTATGACTGTACCTTGATGCGCGGCTCGTCCCGGTAGTAATCCCGTATCATCTTTTCGCGCTTTTCAATAGGGAAATGCGTATTCTTATTCTCGTTGATACCTATTCCTATGACGATTTCGTCAATGAAAGTCAGCGCACGGCGCACTACCGAAGCATGGCCGATAGTGAACGGGTCGAATGTGCCCGGAAAGATTGCTCTTCTCATGATGCTAAATCTTCTTCTATAACCAGATTATCGATGATAAAGTTTTGCCGTTCCATGGTGTTTTTACCCATGTAGAACTCCAATAACTCTTTTACTAAGTCTGTTTTGCGTAAGGATACCTGTTCCAGACGCATGTCTTTGCCGATGAAATGTCTGAATTCATCCGGTGAAATCTCTCCCAGGCCCTTGAACCGAGTGATTTCCGGATTCGGACCTAATTCCTCAATTGCTTTCACCCGTTCGTCCTCTGTGTAGCAATAGCTTGTTTTCTTCTTGTTGCGCACACGGAACAAGGGAGTCTGCAAGATGTATACATGCCCTTTCTTTATCAGATCGGGGAAGAACTGCAGGAAGAACGTGATGATAAGTAGACGGATGTGCATGCCGTCCACATCGGCATCGGTGGCAACAATCACTTTGTTATAGCGGAGCCCTTCGATACCGTCTTCGATGTTCAGCGCCGCCTGAAGTAAATTAAACTCTTCATTTTCATAGACTACTTTCTTTGTCAGGCCGTAGGAATTGAGGGGCTTACCGCGTAGGCTGAATACTGCTTGCGTATTTACATCGCGGCTCTTGGTGATGGAGCCGCTGGCGGAATCACCCTCGGTAATGAAGATACACGATTCCGCTTCCTGGTCTTTGCCTTTACCGTCGCTCAGGTGGAAGCGGCAATCGCGTAACTTGCGGTTATGCAAATTAGCCTTTTTAGCCCGTTCGCGGGCCAGCTTGGTAACCCCGGCAATAGCCTTGCGCTCTTTCTCGGAGTCCTGTATCTTTTGCAGCATGACTTCGGACACTAACGGATTCTTGTGCAGGTAGTTGTCCACTTCCGTCTTGATGAAGTCGCCTACATATTTGTTTACGGTAGGGCCTTCGGGCCACATATTGTTAGAGCCTAACTTGGTCTTGGTCTGACTTTCGAACATCGGTTCTTCCACATCAATGGCAATGGCGGCTACCAGTCCGTTGCGGATGTCGGCATAATCCTGGTTCTTGTTATAGAACTCCTTGATGGTGCGGGCTATATGTTCCTTTAAGGCAGTCTGGTGCGTACCGCCCTGTGTGGTGTGCTGTCCGTTTACGAAAGAATAATATTCCTCTCCATACTGGTTGGTATGCGTAAAGGCTATTTCGATGTCTTCTCCTTTCAGGTGGACGATGTCATAAAGCCCCTCGCTGGTCATGTTGTCTTTCAGAAGGTCTTCCAGACCGTGGCGGGAGATAATCCGTTGCCCGTTGTAGATGAAAGTCAGCCCCGTATTGAGATAAGTATAGTTGCGTAGCAGTGTCTCTACAAACTGGTTCTGGAAGGAGTAATTGGTAAAGAGGGTGTTATCGGGTTCAAAGAAGATATACGTACCGTTTTCTTCCGTACTGTCCTCTGTCAGGTCGCTTTGCAGTACGCCTTTCTCGAAAATAGCCGTGCGTACTTTGCCGTCGCGGTAACTGCGTACCTCGAAACGGCTGCTGAGTGCATTGACCGCCTTGATGCCGACGCCGTTCAGACCAACGCTCTTTTTGAATGCCTTGCTGTCGTATTTACCGCCGGTATTCAGTTTGCTGACTGCCTCTACCAGCTTTCCTTGCGGAATGCCTCGTCCGTAGTCGCGTACGCTTACGCGGAGGTTTTCTTCTATGTTGACTTCGATACGTTTGCCGGCACCCATCTTGAATTCATCGATACTGTTGTCCATTACCTCTTTCAGCAATACATAGATACCGTCATCATTTTGCGAACCGTCGCCAAGACGGCCTATGTACATGCCCGAACGGACACGGATATGCTCCATGTCGTCCAAATGGCGAATGTTATCTTCATTGTATTCAACCTCACTACTGCCGGTATTTGTACCGGTTGTCTTTTCCTCATAACCGGCAGAACCTTCCAACGGCAACATCATATTATTATCTTCCATAGAAAACATCTTGTATTGTAAGCACTGATATTTCGCAAAGTTAATAAGAAAATCAATATAAAACACCCTATGTAAACAAATATATGCCCTGAAACTTTTTTCAGTTTACCGGATGTTTAATAGGAAAAAGCACGGTTGAAAAGGTTGTTAGGCTATAGGAAAAACCTCGTTTTCCAACTGCGGGCTCCACGGTTGCCAATTGCGGGCTCTTCATCCCGCATATGCAAACCGGACAGCCCGCAGTTGAAAAACGAAGAAAAGGTATAGGCAAAAGCAAGTTATCCTTGATAGATTGGTATATTTATAATGGGGAAAACGGATGTTTATCAATGGGGAAATGGTGTGTAAGACCATTATATTTGCCGGCACAATTGCAAACTCTTAGACGGAAAGGGAGGTAAGGTGATGTGTGCCGGCAAAATGCGGGTCTTTTGTATGCTGATGAACTACGTGTTTTTAGATTGCCTTGGTAAATGCTCTTCTACGCTTATGCTGTTCGGTCTTGAAATATTCCCATTGTGCCTGTACCTTGCCGTTTTGTTCCAATTCGGGGTTGCTTTCTGCAAAGACAAACCCCAGTTTCTGATAAACGGGGATTAGGTCGGAGAATAGCAAGGCGTTTACGCCCTTGTTCTGATATTCGGGTTTCACAGCTACCAGTAACAGATCCAGCATCTTGGCACGGCGTTTCATAAACAAGGCTTTCAGCAGGTGATACCAACCGAAAGGCAGCAAACGGCCATGAGATTTTTGCAAAGCCTCTGACAAGGAAGGCATGGAGATGCCTACGGCTACCAGTTTGTCTTCGGCATCTGTAACCAGCGTCACCATGCGCAGGTCCAGAATGGGCAGATACATCTTTACGTATTGGTTAATCTGGCGCTGTGACAGGGCAGAGTAACCGTACAACGGGCTGTATGCTTCGTTCATCAGCTCGAAAATGGCTTGTCCGTAGTCGCGGGCAATCTTCTTGGCAGATGAATATTTCTTGATCTTGAGATTGTATTTACGTTGGATTAGATCCGAAATACGCTTATGCTTGTCGGGTATGGCATCCGGGATATAAATCTTGTATTCTACCCAGTCGGCATCTTTCTCAAAGCCCATGCGTTCCATGTGTTGCGGGTAGTAAGGGTAGTTATAGGTGGTTGCCATTGTGCTAAGCTGGTCGTAGCCTTCGATAAGCATACCTTCCGCATCGAAATCGGTGAAGCCTAACGGGCCTTGTATATGGGTCATGCCCCGTTCCTTGCCCCATTCTTCAACGGTATGTATAAGGGCCTCCGATACTTCGGGGTCGTCGATAAAGTCAATCCAGCCGAAGCGCACCTCTTTCTTGTTCCAGGTTTGGTTGGCTTTATGGTTGATGATGGCGGCTACGCGTCCTACGATTTTATCATCCTTGTAAGCAAGAAAGTAATCGGCTTCGCAAAATTCGAAAGCGGCATTTTTCTTCTTGTTGAAGGTATTGAGCATATCATCGTAAAGATCGGGCACCGAATACGGATTGTTTTTGTATAGTTTGTAGTTGAAGCGGATAAACTGCTTCAATTCCTTTTTCGTAGAGACCTTTTTAATTGTAATTGCCATAGTTGTATGTTGTTATGAGCCGGCAAAGATACATGAAAATCTTTAAAAACGGGTGTCTTACAGGTTATAAATGAGGAATGTCGTATATGCAACGTAGCAAAGCACCATGATGCTTCCCTCAATGCGGGTGATGGTACGCTTGGCAAAGAACAGCCCGAAGAACCAAAGCAGAATGCCGGAACCTGCCAGTACCCACAAGTCCAGGTTAGTGATTCCGGTAAGGTGTAACGGAGTGATGGATGCACTGCATCCCAGTACAAAGAACACGTTGAACAGATTGCTGCCTACTACATTGCCAATGGCTATTTCCGGATTTTTCTTCAAGGCGGCTACAATGGATGTGGCAAGTTCGGGCAGGGATGTTCCGCCTGCCACCAGCGTCAGTCCGATAACAGATTCGCTTACTCCCAGGCTGCGTGCAATGCCGCTTGCACCGTCAACAAAGAAACTGCCGCCGGCAATAAGCGCTCCAAGCCCGCCCAGAATGTAGAGGACAGACTTCCAAAGTGGCAGTTGCCTGATAGTTTCCTCACTGCCGGCTGTTTCTTCGGGACTGTGTGAGGCGATGGCAAAAGTATAACTCAGGAAGATAGCGAAGAAGCAGAGCAAAAGCAAGCCGTCTGTGATACTGAGAGTATTAGCCTTGTCTCCGTTCAGGAATATGTCGTTGGCACAGACCAGTAAAGCAATGGAAGACAGGATGCACAGAGGTATTTCCTTTTGCAATGTGTTCCGGGTTACGGCAATTGGGGCGAACAGTGCGGTGCAGCCCACAATCATCAGTGTGTTGAAGATATTGCTGCCCACCACGTTGCCGATGGCAATATCGGCGCTTCCTTTCAGGGCGGAAGATACGCTGACCGTCAACTCCGGAGCTGATGTTCCGAAAGCAACGATTGTCAGTCCGATAACGATATTGGGTATGCGGAAGCGTTTGGCAACGGATGCTGCTCCGTCTGTCAGTCCGTTTGCACCTAACAGGATGAGGAGAAGTCCTCCTATAAGTAATAGAATGTTCATGAAATATATTATTTTGCGCGCAAAGATAATGCAAAATTCTGATTAAACGAGCCAAGAGGAAGTCCGTTTGCGCTTGTAAATGCGGAGAATTGTTCTGAAACCGGGGTGGAAATTATATCTCCACATTATATGGCTACGCGTGACGGAAATGTAAGTACGGCTCCGAAGGATGGTGCTACGGAAAAAGAAATAATTGAAAGAAGTCGTATCGGAATGATGGTTTGGTTCTTTCCGATACAACTTCGTATAATCAGGATTTTCCTATTGACTTAAAAAACGGGTTATTTGCTGCGTGTAACAGTGTGCAGTACATTACCTTGTTTGTCAATCATGCGCAGTTCCAGTGTTTTTTTATCGGCAGATACTATGGAAAAGCCCGGTTCGGGACTGCAAAAAACGGTACCTTCAATAGGGTTGACTTTGCGGCTGAGCGAACCTGAGGTGTTGGTGATATAATCTATATTACTGCCCGGTACGCGCACATGCTGGAAGTTATGGATATGTCCGCAGATATACATGTCTACGTTGTGCCTGCGGAGTATAGGGTCGAGCCGCGACTGCATATCCCGGCGTTCGCTTCCGTCTTTCGGTGTTTCGGCATAAATGGGGTGGTGTCCGGCCACGATTACCCAGTCTTCTTTAGCGGCGGTCAGGACAGAATCAATCCATGCGAGTTGTTGTTTGTAATCTTGTTGGCAAGCATCGGGATAAGTCTCTTTCTCATTACGGTATTTGTCTATCATCGGAGCGGTATCTACCCAAACTACCCGGATAGTCATGCCTTTGTCTTCAAAAACTTTGGTATAGTAACGTGCGGGCATTGTCCAGCGGCGGCTGATATTCGAATAATCCAGTACGGCTTGCGTGTTGCCGCGGTATTCATGATTACCCAGCAAAGGAAACCAGTCTATCATCAGTTCGGGATGGCTGTAAATCAGTTCGTAATTAGTCATCCACAACGGGTCGTTGACGGAACGTACGCCTTCAAAGTGGTGCACATCACCCGCAGCGAGTACAAACTCCGGGTCTGTGCCGTTTTCCGCCATTACTCCCATCAGTTCGGCAATGGGCTTCTGGTCATAATAGCCGTTGCGTCCCAGGTCATTGGCTACATAGAAGTTGAACTTTTTGTCGAATACGGAATAATCGGTAATTTGGGCACTTGCCCAGTTGCCCAGCAGGGCGACGAATAGTAAAAAGAATATTTTCTTCATTGTTTGGATGTTATTTATTCACTGCAGAGGGTATACAGTTGCATTGTTTTTTCATTTGGTGTGTTACAAAAGAAAATGCTCTGTCTCTCTGTGGTGATGTGTTTAAAAATTAATCTTCACTCCGGCATTCACCTTTACACCGTAGTATTCGGCTTGCATGGTACGGTCTTTCGTTCCCTGGTAGTAGCGGAGAGGCTGGTTCAGCAGGTTATTGGCTTCGGCATAGAATGTAGTCTTTATTTTCTTTCCGAACGTATAGCTTGCGTTGGCGTCCATGTAGTTCACTTTGTCGTAGTAACGGTCGTAGAAAGTGCTTTCACCCATTTCATCGATAAAGTCGGAAGCGAAATTATAGCTTACGCGGATGTTCAGTCCGGCTTTCTCGAAATAGAGCGAAGCATTGGCGGTGTGTGCCGGTGAACCCGGCATACTGAGGCCTTCTTCGTTTTCGCGCCCTTCGAAGTTGAAGTCTTCTACGCGGGAGTGCGTATAGGTGTAAGTTCCGTAAAAGCCGATGCACTTCAAGGCAGGGGCGATGAAACCGAAGTCGCGTTGGTAAGAGAGTTCTACTCCGAGCAGGTTGGCGTTGCCCGCATTCTTGGGCTGTGTGAATCGAGTATATACATTGCCCTGATATTCGTAGTTGGTGCTGACTTGGTCTACGATGAAATCATCGATTTTCTTGTAGAAGATACCGGCACTGACCAGACCGATGCTGCGGAAATAATAGTCGGCGCTCAAGTCGAAGTTGTAGGATGTGGTCGGTTTTAATTCCGGATTACCGATGGTGATTTCATTATCGGAGCGCTTGATGTTTACGCTCGGTACAAGAGCCGAGTACTTGGGACGTGACAGTGTTTGGGTAAATGAACCGCGTACCTTGAAGTCATCGTTTACATTCCACTTTACCAGCAGCGAAGGCAGGAAATTAATGTAGCTGTTGCGCTGACGTTCGGTCTTGCCGGTGATGTCTTCGTCTGCATCGTATGTACGTCCGGTATAAGCCAGATTGGTGTTCTCGATACGCAAGCCGGACATCAGCTCTATGCGGTCTGTGATTTTTGAGTCAAAGCGGACATAGCCGGAGCTGACCGTTTCGCGTGCCTCAAAGTTACCTGCCAGTTCTTCCTGTACTTGTTCTTTCTCGTACAATGCAGGGTTGTTAAGGTCTAATGCTCCGGTGTATTCCTTGCTGGCATAGATTCCTGTCTGGTATTTGCTGTTGGGCATAAAGTGCTTGTTGGATTGGTCAACAGTATTTTTAAGGCTGTTTTCCATAAAAGCATCTTCGTCCAGCGGAGAATATTCGTAGAAGTCCACAGCTTTATCTTTGGTTTTACGAACTACCTTTGCGCCGAATTTCAGTTTGTTGCCATTCTTGAACGGGAGTTTGAAGTTGGCGGAGAATTTCAAGTCCTGCTCTTTGATGTCTTCCTGTTGCTCGGTCAGTTCTTTCAGGCTGAATTCGTCATTCAAGGTCATTGTAGAACCGTCTTTGGGAGATGCGAAAGGCTGACGTTCGTTGCTCAGGTCTATATCGAATTTCTGTTTTTTGAGTTGGAAGTCGATGTAGCGCTCGTTGGGACGCTCTTCGCTGGCTTTGGCATAACTTGCATGCCAGTCCATGGAAAGAAGTCCGAAGAGATGTTCACCGCCAAGTGCAAAATCCATCGTGCGCTGGCGTTCCAGACGGGCATTACGGTTGTCGGGCGTTCCGGCTTTGGTTTGTATGCGTACGGTGGCGCTGCCGTCCGGCTCAAGGTCTTTCAGGTTAGTGCGGTAACGGTTTTCCCAGTCGTTGCGGTTATTGAAGATACCTTTGAAAGTGAGTTTGTGGTTGGTACTGATGTCCCAGTCCAAAGCGGCGGAGTAGCTTTGACGTTCGCGGGTTACGTAATACTGGCGCATTTGGTAGTCGTTGACGTATGCTTTGCCGTCTTTATCCTGCTCCCAGGTAAACTCGGTGTCGTAAGAACCGGAGGGGGCATTTTGATAGGAGGCAGATACCATCAGCCCTAATTTATTATTGAAGAAACGGTCGCCGTAGGTAAATCCCAGGTTCAGCTGGGCTTTTTCGCTAATCCAGTTGTAGCCTGTTCCTGCGGTGGCAGCAATGCTGCGCTTATAGGGTGAGTTCTTCGTTACCAGATTGATAGAGCCGCCAATGGCATCGGCGTCCATATCCGGGGTTACTACCTTGTTTACTTCGATAGTCTGAATCATGTCGGCCGGAATCAGGTCGAGCTGTACGTTACGGGTATCACCTTCGGCAGAGGGTACACGGTTGCCGTTGACAGTTACGGAGCTCAGGTCGGCGCTTGTTCCGCGTACTTGTCCGAAGCGGGCTTCTCCCTGGTCGTACTGCACGTTGATACCGGAGATACGCTTTAAGGCATCGCCGATGTTGGAGTCGGGGAATTTGCCTACCTGGTCGGCAGATACTACATTGGTAATTCCCAAGTTGCTCTTTTGGGCGTTGATGGCGCGGCGCTGTCCCTGAAATGCGCCGCCTACAACTACTTCCTGAAGTTCGACTCCTTCGTTCAGTACCACATCTTTCTCTAAAGTGCGTCCGGCGGGAATTGTAATTTTCAGTTCTACGGGTGAGTAGCCTACATAGCTCACCTTCACTGTATAGGTTCCCGGGTCGAGGTTGGGGAAAGTGTAGAAGCCGTTGACGTCGCTCGTCACGCCTGTGTGTAGTTTCTCGATGTAGATTGAAGCACCCGGGAGAGTTTGCTTGGTTACGTCGATAATACGGCCGCGTACCGTACCTTGTTTAACGATATTTGCTTTTTCGTCGGCCATTGTCGTGTTGCTGGCCGCTGCGAATAGTAGAAGGAATAAGAATGCTCTTACAATTTGTTTCATACCTGTTATTATCTGTTAATAATCTGCGGCAAAAGTATAGGTATGGGATTACGTCTGTCTTACGGAATTTTGAAGAAACGGTAACGATAATATTACAAACCAATTGCAAATGATGCATCAGGGGACGATATAATTTATCTTGTATGTACTGAATGACAGATTATAAGATTGGAATGTACTTTACTTTTATTTGCTTTAACTGTATATTAAGGCTGTTTACAGGCAATCAACAGCTTTTTCTCATCGGCAAGAGTCGTTGCAAACAGGTACATGTCTCCACCTTCCGCCAGCTTCAGGCGTTTTCGCAACTCGGCTACGCTGGCAGGAAAATTACGTACTGTGAGGTTGGCCTTCTTTTCCGTTCCTATCAGCTTTTTAAGCTCTTTCTTGTTGAGACTGCTGCTATCGGTAATGCGGAACTTGCGTCCGGGAAAGTCCGGTATATACTCGTCGGAAGTATAAAGATGACTGTTGGGGTGCAGTTTCTCTACATTATATATAGATGAAACGCTGCGGAAGGCTCCGGCTTTTAGGATGGATGCATTGGGTTCGTACAAGTATGTTTTCAATGTGGGAGTATACGGGCATGTATGTTCTTTCTCCTGTTGGCGGGTGAACAGGAGCTTTTGAACCTTCTGCGATGCAGTGAGGTTGATGCAGTGGATAGGGATTTCTTCAGGTACTAATTCCTTCCCGCGCTCTAATACAAGGAGAAGTTCCTTGCATTCGTTGTTGACGGAAACGACGTGGGCGGCTTGTACATGTTTCAAGTCATGCAGTGCAAGGGTAAGGTCCAGCATGGGAGATAACTTAACCAGAACGTGTGATGCTTTCTCAAGCAGTAAATTTTCCAAAGCGGAAACATCAGGCTCACATTCGCTGATAGCTATTGTTTTGCCTCCGTGTCCATCACGCCGGGCGGGGTCTATGAATATCCAGTCTACGGGTTCCATCATTTGCAGATAACGGATGCTGTCTTCATGGCAGACCATGACCTGTTTTAAATTTAAAAGCGAAAAGTTATGAGCTGCTATTGTACAGAGTGTTTCCTGCCGCTCCACATAGGCGGACTGTTGGAAGCAGGCAGACAGGAAGGCACAGTCGATGCCAAAACCGCCGGTGAGGTCGGTAAAGGTTTTGCGGCTGCCGTATTCCGTGTCTGAAACTATTTTGACCTTATAGTTTGCCGTTACTTCCGAGGAGCATTGTTCCATGGAAAGATGTGCCGGGTAAAGAATACCTTCCCGTGCTGCCCAAGCGGGTATTTTTTCTTCTGCTATTTGACGTCCCACAATTTGGATGATAGCGGCAGGTACGTCTACTGTCGGATACTTGTGTGCTTGTAAAGCAAGGTTGCGTACGTTGTCTTTGCGATGCTCCCGGATAAATCGGAGTGTTTCTTCAGTCAGTGTCATGGGCATTGTTTGAGTAACGGTGCAAAGATACGGATAATTGTGATATGATTGAGGAGTTTTGCCAGCAGACAATCGGCAGGAGGTAGACCGGTTGTCTGCTGAGGCTTTATTGAACCAGGGTAAACTCTACAGGTTGCCCATGCTGGCATTCCACACTCAGTTGGGTTGTGCCGGTCCGGTATGTCGTTTTCACTCTTTTGTCGTGAGCAGACACATGCCATTTACCTTTCAGTTCCAACTCTTTTATTATGATACGGCTGGGTTCTTTGGTTGTGAATGTCTTTTCCGCAATGTTGAGGTCGGGAGTACACACACTCATTACCAAGGCATTATTCTCTTTTTGATACATCACCATTGTTTCTGCAGGCAAGAAAGAGAAAACATTATCGGCAGCCGGTTTGGTATCTTCAAAGACAGCGTATGCCATGGTGCCTGTCAGAACATCGTTTACGGCATGCATCTTGCGGTCGCGTTGTATCACTTTGTAGGTGGCTGCCGGCACATGGGTCTTCAGTTCTTTTCCAGAAGGCTGTATCCATACCATGTATTCGTAGCTTCCATCTTTGGGAGCTGTTCCGTGAGCTATCCATGCCGACGCAAATGTTCCGGTAGTGGGGGTGCGTAACTTTTCGTGGCGCGATTCCTGTTCTGTGATTTGCACCTTTACCTTTCCGTCTTTCACAAAATACAGGTTACCGCAGCCGTCTTCAAGGCAGACCGGTTGTGTATCCGAGGCAGGTAGTTCCTGTTGCAGCCCTATTTGCTGTTCTTTTTCTCCGGTAATCCTGATGAAATCTTTTCCCGGTCGGAAGACGTGTTGGAAAAGCGTTGTTTCCGTAGGATAGTCGCTGTTGCTGTTTTTGATGTCTGTGCCAAGGCAGATTAAGCGGTTATCGAAACAAAATACCGACTTTCGTGCTACGAAATCGCCGGTAAAGTTTTTAAGGTCTCGTTCCATTAATTTCATGGCAAACATTCCGTTTTGGTTTTTCAGAGAACTTGCACCGGCGAATTTTTCCTTGGAGCGTGCCATGGTAGTACCAGGCAGAGGACTGTTCAACAGTTCGAAGGGTAGGTGTATGGTGGTGGTGCCGGGCAGTCGGTTCCAATCCCAGCCATTTTCATTGTAACTGCTGGCTTTGCGGGAAGGAGCCCCCATTATTTGTACCGAACCGTAACTTTGATACCGACCGTACCGGTTGTCTTTTGTGTAAATTTCCGCTCCCCATACATCTGTGTTATATCCTTTGAGCGTAACCATCCAGTTATTGCGGCGGAAAATGCCGGCAGAACCGTAATTGTATACAAAAAAGCCTTGCGGCGCTGTTGCCGGAAGTATCCCTTGTTGTTTGAAGTAAGCGGCTTCAGGGGTATTACGTTTGCAAAGGCGCAAATAGTCTGCGGCCAGTTGATGATCAAACGGTTCTCCTTTATCCGAGAAGTCTCCGGATAGGGCAAGGTAGGCAAAAGCGTCTATGTCGTCATCTTTCATGGAACCTCCGAAAGGATGCCTGCCACTGATACCTACGCCCCATTCGTATTTGTTGCAATAGTTGCGCATGGCGATAAGAGCGGATTTCAGTACCTTTCTGGCAGATAAGGTCAATTGATAAGAAGTCTTGTTAGTCAGATTGATGAATTGTCCCAGCATAGCAAGTGCTCCCGTGGTATAGGCCGGATAAAAGCCGCCATGGTGAAAAGTGGTACCGTCTACTTTAATACCTCCAATCGTACCGGGAGTATATCTCAACGATGTGGATACCCAACGTGAAAGTCCTTTCAGTGCGCGGACCCTTTCTCTCTCATCCTTTGTCATCATGGCTGAAACAATTTTAGGCATCAGCAATGTATGCCATGTATCCAGTAGCTCATCGCGGTTTTTGCCGCATGCTTTACGGGTTTCCTGTAAGGCTGCCCAGAACGATAGTGTTGAAAGGATATTATCGCATGTGGGAGCTTGCCGTATTTTGTCGCGCATCAGCCAGGCTGTGGTGTATATTTTTCTTATCTGATAGCCGTAATGGTGGTTGGTTCCCATGCCGCTTCCGAAAGCAAATCCTTGGTTCATGGCATAGTCCCAGACTAAAAAATATTTGTGTTCTGCATCTTTGGATTGATTGTAATAGGCATCATAGGCAAATCCGGAGAGCATTGTTTCCAGATCGTTGAGGGATATTTCTCCCTTTTTGCGGTTCAACTTGTCATCGGGAACTACAAGAGGAGCTCCTGTAAAGCCATTTCCGGAGCGTTGTATCTGTGCTTTTTGGAATGTAGCATAGGCTTTGTCGATTTTGCCTTGTGAAACTTTATCCGCTGTCAGGACTTTTGTCAGCCGTTCTTCTATGGTTTGTAATTCCTGCTTCTCTGTCGGAGTCAGCGTAGCAGGAAGAGGCAGGTCATATTCCAGCTGTTCCCATTGCCATACACAACACCAATGCCATAAGTCTCTAAATGTAAGTGAATTATTGTAGGGCATCTGCATGTCGGGAGTAGTGCGTTGATTCATTTCTTTTACGGGGAAAACGAGACGGTCGAAGAATACGCGTCCGTTGTTGTCCGGAGCAACGATACGGTAACCGGCGATTGTATTCTCTTGCTTATCTCCTTTCATGTGGGCAAAGCCTATCCAACAGGCACGCCAACCCTGAGCGTTTAGCCGGAAACCGAACCTATAGGATACATGACCCGTTGGAGAGAAGAATTCAAAGCGCAGTGAATCTTTTCTGACTTGTTCGTTGTAAATCCATAGTGTAATCCCGCGCTTTTCTTTTGATACGGAGTCCAGATGTAGGGGAGTATCTAGTTTGACGGTGAGCACGGAACGGGGAGAGAATTGCCATGCAAGGCTTCTTTTCCCTTCTTTGTAGAACTCTTCTGAGGAAGAGAGTTCGTTTGGTTGTACTGTGCAGAAGGATTGTGGCACTCCTTTTTCAAATCCGGTTGTCTGTGCAAAGAGTATGTTGCCAAGGCATAAAAACAAACAATATAACAAATAGAATCGGTACATATTTCGAAATTTTAGCAGGTATGCAAAAAAAAGAGGTTGTCTCCGATGTAGAGGCACTCTGCCGCCATCTCTTTCCGGACGGAACGGCAGACTGCTTCATGCCATGAAACAACCTCTTTCGGTTAAGTTAATAAAAAAAGTTGAAGGTTAGAAGAATTGTAGTTCTTTTATTTAGGTTATTGCCAATATTTATTCTGTTCCAATTTGCCGTTTACATCCAGTTCTTTTGTCGGAATGGGGAGGAACTGGTGTTTTTCTTGTGTACGTGCTGCATAATCGCGTGCACCGATAAACTGGTTTCCTGTAGCCCAGCGTTTATCTTGAGTCGCAGCTCCTAATTTGTCGTGTACGGCTTCTACATAAATACCCCAGCGTACCAGATCATATTTCCGCAGAGACTCAAAACAGAGCTCACGGGCACGTTCGTCACGGACGGCTTGTTGGAAGTCTGTATAGGACAAACCCTCCAATTTGGATATGCCTGCACGTTGGCGTATCTCATTAATGCATTCGTATGCTAAATCCGTAGGTCCTTGATGGGCTTCATTTTCTGCTTCAGCCAGCATTAAAAGGACATCACCATAGCGTAAAATCGGATAGTTTTCAGGAGTATAACTCTTCTCTTTCATAGAAGAGGTTTCCCATTCGCGGCGGAACTTTCCACATGAACGTTGGACAATCTGTTTGTTTGTCCATGTTTTCTTGTTGTCGTTTACATCATACCAATAAGGAGCGATGGACAAGTCGCGGCGCTTATCGTTTTCTTCGAATAAATCCCAAAGTATCAGAGTGGCTGCATAAAAGCCATAGGCGTATCCCTTACCGGTAGCTTTGGTGCATTTTTGAAGATTGCCTATAACATTTCCTATACGCCCATCTGTATAGTTTCCTATGCCGTCGGCAGTACGGTTACCGATAAATTCGGCTTCCCAGATGCTTTCATTGTATTCGGTATCATATTTGTCGGCTGCCATGTTCTTCCAGATAGCATAGATATCCGGATTCATCTTATGCTTATTCGACTTTTTCACTTCATTGGCCCAATATGCAGCTTTGGCATAATAAGGCTGTCCGCCGTTGGCGGGATATCCGGCACGCCACAAGTATACGCGGGCAAGGATACCCATTACTGTATTCTTTTTGATATAAGAGGGAGACTTATCATAGGTCTGGTCATCAACCAAGTTTACGCATTCTTCCATTTCTCCGATAATCCAATCCAAAGCATCGGTATGGGGAGTTGCTTCTATGGATGAATTATTCACATCTTTGAATGAGGTCTTGCGGATGGGTACTTCGTACCAACCTTGTACTAACAGGAAGTGAAAATATGCACGGAGAAATTTAGCTTCACCTTTCATTCGTGTTTTCACACTTTCATCCATGTCGGCTTTGTCAACATTCTCAAGAAAAACGTTGGCATTGTTGATTCCTTTGTAAAGAGTCTCCCATGTACCCCATACATGTTGGTTTCCCGGATTATGGTCGTTGCCATAGACTTGACTTGCCAATTGTCCGCTTTGGCGCTGGTAGTAACTCAGGTCGTCTATGTTGGATATCATGCATGAGTAATTGTTTCCGTATACCTTCTCGTAGACCAAAGTATAATAGACTCCGACCAAAGCAGCCGTGCATTCACTTTCATTGGAGTAAAAAGTTTCCGGAGCGGTGAAATCATAAGGCTTTGTATCCAAAAAACTGTCGCAGGAGCTCAGCATTATGGCAGAGCATAATGTTAAAACTGTTGCATGGAATAATTTATATACTGTTTTCATATCAGTCTCATTTTTAATATTTGGTTAGAATGTTACATTTAATCCCAATGACATACTGAAGGCGCGAGGGTATGGAGACCAGTCAAAGCCCGGTGTCAATGGAGAATTACGGGTAGAAACTTCCGGGTCGCTTCCGGAATAACCGCTGATAGTGGCAATGTTTTCGGCAGAAAGGTAAACACGTGCGCTGCTTATATGCAAGGGCTTCAGTGTTTTTGCCTCGAAATTATATCCCAATGAGATGTTCTTGAGTTTCAGGAAAGAGCCGTCTTCCACATAGAGTGAACTGTATTCATTGGAACCTTGCGCCCGGGCTCTCGGTATGTTGCTGGTGGGGTTTTCCGGAGTCCAGCGGTTAGTATAGGCAGCAAACATATTGGTATTTTGTTTGGCAGCAGGGTTTTCGAACACCATGCGGTTGGCATTGAGAATATCATTGCCATAGCTCCATTGGAAGAAGATGTTCAAGTCGAAGTTTTTCCAAACCAGATTATTGGTAAAACCACCTATGTGTTTGGGTTGACCGTTACCGATAGTGGTCTTGTCCTTATCGTTGATTTCGCCTTCACCTGTCAGGTCACGGTATTTGGGGTCTCCCGGTTGAGTACCGGCTACGTAATACGGGAT
Organism: Bacteroides sp. NSJ-48; assembly: GCF_014287405.1. NCBI lineage: Bacteria > Pseudomonadati > Bacteroidota > Bacteroidia > Bacteroidales > Bacteroidaceae > Bacteroides > Bacteroides sp. NSJ-48. Next base: position 57,354 of record NZ_JACOOD010000020.1, read on the forward strand.
GCCTTCTTTTAAGGTATATACCTCTTTGCCGTTTTCATCTATTGTTTTGTTGAAGTCCTCGTATTTGTAAGTTCCGTCATAGATGAAGCCGTACATTTTACCGGCAGATTCACCTACTTTGCTGATATATGCCGGAGTGGTTTTATATTTGTTATCCCAACTGATATAGCTAGTCATATAAGGTTGTCCTGAGTTCAAGGCTATGATTTCATTCTTGTTGAAAGCGATGTTGAAGCTGGAATTCCAACTGAAATCTTTAGTTTTGATATTGGTTGTTTCCAAAGTGATTTCCAAACCGCTGTTACGCAATTTTCCAACATTTAAGGTAGCAGAAGAGAAGCCTGAGCTGGCAGATATATCGGCATCAAGCAACAAGTCCTTGGTGGTTTTGATGTAATAGTCCATATTCAGGTTAATTCGTCCGTCGAGGAAGCCAAGGTCCAAACCGAGGTCTAATTGTTCGGTTGTTTCCCATTTCAGCTTTTCATTCTGCATGCTGCTCAATACATAACCCGGTACAAACTGACCGTTCCACGGATATTTGTAAAGATCGTCATCAGTGATGAGGTGTGCCATATAGTCATAGTTGCCTATGCGGTTGTTACCGGTCTGGCCATAGCTGAAACGCAGCTTACCGTTTGACAGCCAGCTGGCATTTTCGGCAATGAAAGATTCACGCGCAAAAGCCCATGCCAAAGAGCCGGAAGGGAAATAACCCCAACGGTTGCCGCGGGCAAATTTGGAAGAACCGTCGGCACGCATGGTAGCTGTTATATAGTAACGGGAGTCGTAGTTATAATTGATACGTCCGAAATAAGACATCAGTTTGTTTTCGCCTTTGGAAGAGTTTACGGCCGGTGTGCTTCCCTTATCGAGTCCTGCCATGCCAAAAGATTCATTGCTGATTTTTTCCGTCCGTATAGAATGTATATAGCTGGTATTTTTCTGAACAGACATACCGAGCATCGCATTGAAATTATGAGAGTTCTTGTTCAGCTGGTAGCTGAGTGTATTTTCGTTCAGGTAACTTCTTGCTTCGCTTTGGTATAGATAAGCGTTTATTCCCTTACTTTGAGTGTTGGAGGGATGGCTGTTACCGGTGCGTGTCTGAGAACCGTTGAATTCTTCGTTTTTGTAGTCGGTTGATGTATATCCGGCTGTAACTTTCAGTTTGAGTTTCTTAATTATCTCATACTCGGCACCTATATTAAATTGGAGGTTATTGGTTGTCTTATGACGGTATTCGTTTTGAGCAGACTTCACGGGGTTAAATCGGTAGTCTTCACTCATATTGACGCCCTCATCGTACATTTGGTTGAGAAGATCACTTCCAGTAGGAGATACCGGACGGAAAGACCATACGCTATACATATAGGCGGTAGACATGGAACTTGTGGCACCTGATACAGTAGGACCGTCCTGAACGGTGCTGGCATAGTTTCCTGTAAAGTCAATCTTCAGTTTGTTGTTTACTTTCTGGCTCAGGTTCACACGTCCTTGATAGCGTTTTACGCCGGAGTTGATGATAACTCCCTGTGTGTCATCGTAAGACAAAGATGTGGTGTATTTCAAGTCGCCTTGCGAACCGGTCATGGATATATGATGGTTATGGCTGAGAGCGGTACGGTAGATATAATCTTGCCAATCGTAAGATTGGGCATTGTGATAGGCATCCAGTGTAGGATAAAGTTCGGTTATATAGTTTTTCTGGAATTCTTCTCCGCTGCCCATGATTTCTTGTTGCAACATGACAAAGTCATAGGCATTCATCACTTCCGGTGTGTTTTTTACAAGACCTACTTTTACGCTACCGTTGTATGTAATGGTAGGTTTTCCAGCTCCGCCTTTTTTGGTGGTTACGATAACTACACCATTGGCACCGCGTGCTCCATAGATAGCTGTGGCGGAAGTATCTTTCAAGATGTCTATGGATTCAATATCATTAGGATTTATTGATCCTAAGCCGGAACTTTCGGAAGGGAATCCGTCGATAACGTAAAGCGGAGCTGTACTTCCGGTCAATGAACCGGCACCGCGGATTACTATATTAAAGTTATCTCCCGGTCCACCGTCACCGGATGAAACCTGTACACCGGCAATACGTCCTCCGAGGCTTTCGGTAATATTGCTGACAGGAGTCTTGGTCAAATCGCCCATATTGGCAGAACCGATAGAACCGGTCAGGTCACGTCTTCTGACATCACCATATCCTACAGCAACAACGGTCACTTCTTCCAAGGTTTGGGTATTTTCTGTCATTGTAATATCAAATTTACTTTGATTGCCTACTTTGACATTTTCCGTTTTATAACCAATAAATGAAAACTGTAAAACATCACCACTTTTTACATTGTCCAATTTAAACTCTCCGTTTAAATCTGTGGTTGTTCCATTGGTTGTTCCTTTAATTACAACACTTACCCCGGGCAACTCTCCCATGGCATCAATTACTTTACCTGTAATCTGTCTTCCTGTCTGTGCCTGTACTGCTGTACAACAGAAAAGGATGAATAAAAGATTTAAGATAACTTTTGGTCTCATAAAAATAAAATTAAAAAATTAGAATGTGCAAATGTATAGATTGTATAAGAAATGTGAAATCTGTAATTGTCCATAAAAAGTACAAATTCATACATGTGGAGTTGTAACTAACTGCGATGCAGCCAATAAACAGCTATTGGCACGAAAGTATTATTATGTTACATTAAGATTTGCGGAAAAAGGAATGTGGGTCAATTAGCTATGACCATCAACGGCTCTCGTTTTACAAGAGATTCCTATTTTGAGCAACTTGCACCGATTTATGCTGTAGCTGCTCAAGAAATAGAAGATTATATATTATAAACTGCTGCAACATTCTTGCGAATGGGGTTATATATAGAAGTATTTCTTAGAATTGTAGTAGCTTTATAAAAAGGAAAACAGCATAAGAGTTTCCTCAAATGCTGCTCTGATTTAAATTAGTTTGATAATTAGCCAATCTTTTTATAAGTAGTTGTAGTAATATCGTCCAACTCTAAACCATCGTCATCCGTATTGTCCCAATCTTCAAAGGCGAGAAGCAATCTATTAGCTATAAGTCCATTGATAGTAAGAATATCTAAATAACCATCATCGTAAGAGATAGTTAGCTTATTGTCTTCTTTATCTATGAAACGGACTAAGGCATTGATGGTAGTTGTATAATTGGGCGCACCTTTGATTGTGGTTGAGACTATCATATCTGAAGACACACCTTCAATTTTATTGTATTTACAGGATGCCCCTTTTAGACCACAAAAATAAGCCATAGAGCGCTTTAATCAATAGATAAAGTATAATATACTTATTGTTCTCTCCGATAAGGGCTTTCGATAAGATTTAAACGACTTGGTTCATCTCCACCGCAATCCACCACAATTTTATGTAGTACTATAGAAGGAGCTAACGGACGAATGGTCAGTGTATGTGTACCTTTCTCCCAATTGACATCGGGAAAATGCACAATCGACTCTATAATTCGAGCAGCACCTGCAGGATACATTTTTGTATAGCAATTGGCCCAAATCAAATCTGAATTATAGTTGACAATCTGTTCTTTTCCGTTGTCCAAACTAACAGCATAGCTATGTCCTCCTTTTATAAAAGGCAATGTGCTATCCAAAATCAATCGCAAGCGCACTCCCCTTGATTCTGTTTTAATATTCATCCGATATGTTAATGAAGCACCCTCCACTGGTTTATCATATGGCATTAATGCCAACCCTGAGAGTGTACGTCCCAAATCTGGAATAACTGTCCATCGGGTATTACTTCCTTGAGTGCTTTCCGCAAAATGTTCAGCCTCCATAACAACTACTCCCCGGGTCTCTTCGTACACATATCCTCCAGATTTGCAAGAGCTTGCATTCACACGTTTCACCTCAGGTATTATATTACCTCCCTTGGGTTCATCCCAGCTAGTATATCCGATATGAGTCTGGTCCATTAGATGGTTCCATTTTCCACCTGCAATATTGTGATTATAATCATAACAAAGCTCAGCATCACGTTTAAAGCAATATTCTACTCTGTCCGCCCACTCATTAGCGCGCAAATCATCATCAGAAGCCAATTTACGGTTTACAGCCACAGCATAATACATTTCATAAAGATTGGCCATGGCTTGTACAGGAAAAAGTATCAATTCTTTATAAGCATCTTTCAACTTATCGGGCAAAATCTGAAACTGGCGATAAGCATAGGCTTCCAATGCCAAAAATTCGTCTGTCACCGCCTTAAACTCCCCGTTGGAGAGATTGTAAGTCCGGCTATCGAGCATCTCGGCAGTCACTCTAGATGCATATTTACAATACAGATTCAAAATACGAGCTGCTTCTGCTGCATATTTCTCTCCAAACTGCTGTTTACAGAAGTTACGGGTATAATCTTGCAAATTATCAGCATTAAAACGTTCCGGATTCCAAGCCATATTCAAGAAGAAGTCCGTAGGAAACTCATTAGGTTTCAAATCGCCCACATTCAGGATCCACATTCTGTCTACACCATAGGTATATGTCAGATATAATTGTTCCCACATGTGCTGAATCTGTGTCATGTTCAACCATTGGTAAGCACGAGGTGCACCATGTAAATCCACATGATAATACATGCCATATCCACCGGGATGATGTTTGGCATTCAGATCCGGTAAACGGCGTACATTTCCCCAATTGTCATCGCAAAGCAGTATCATCACATCATCCGGAATTTTCATACCCTTGTCATAATACTCCAGTACTTCGCTATAAAGTGCCCAAAGCTGAGGAGTTTTAGAAGCGGGTTTTTCGGTAACATCCGAAATGATTTTACGTTGCTCCTTCACTATATTCTCTAAAAGTCGTGTATCAGTATCGGGACCCATTGGAGCGTCACCGTCGCCTCTCATAGCTATAGTCACCACTTCTTCTTTGCCTTTCATGCGTTCGATACCTTCACGAAAGAAACGGTCTATGTTTTCCTTATTCGTCTGATAATTCCAAGGTCCATACTCTTGACGTCTACGTGCATATTCCTGATGATTTCTTGCCATAGGTTCATGGTGCGAGGTACCGATTATAATTCCCATTTCATCAGCCAGCGGACTATTCATCGGGTCATCGGCATAAAACGCTGCACTCCACATAGCAGGCCACAGGAAATTTGCTTTCAGGCGAAGTAGAAGTTCATATACGTGTACATACATCTTGCTGTTGAACCCTCCGAATTTTTCAGTGGTCCATCCTCCCATGCAAGGCCATTCATCATTAATAAAAATGCCACGATATTGTATGGCGGGTTCTCCGTCTGTATAAATACCGTCCTTTATATAAATAGCATCTTGGTGCGTTACGGGAACATCCGCCCACCAATACCAAGGTGAAACTCCTATCTGACGCGAAAGCTCATAAACTCCATAAATGGTACCGCGCTTGTCACTTCCGGCAATGAGCAAGACATCACCTTCGAGCCCCTTTAGAGGATTATGAAGTGTAGTTATGATGAATTTTTCATTTTTATCTTTCAGAAGATCGTTTTCCAACTTTCCGGCCTTCAACAACTGACGGATAAATGAGCTTTTATCGTAAGAGCCAACAATGACACGTACTGTCTCATCAGTACTGTACACCATATCCGGACGTACGGCAATTACTTTCTGAAAGTCAGTCTGCAGATTCTTTACGGCAGTCAAGACTCCTTTATGTTCCTCCTTATCACATAAAACCGAAAATGCCTTACAATGGGGAGTAACCAAGCCAAACTTGGCATTATCCGAATTAAAAACGACAAACGTGTCAGCTGCCCATGCAGGAGATGCTGGCAACAAAACTATCATACACAACAAATTAAAAAACATTGTTCTGACTCTCATAACTTATTCTTTATTCTAATAGAACATATTTATCTTTTCTTATTTTGCTACACTGTAACGGAACCAATCCACATCCACACTTCCACCTGGCTTACCTTTTGCCTGCTGTGCAAAAAGCCCTAAATGAACTCCAGTAAATCCTCCGATGGTTTCTGTACTAAGATAGCGATACTCCATTTTACCCAAAGGGAGAAACCGATGATTATCTTCTGAATATGACAAATGGTAATAGTTATAATCACCTTCTATACGAAGATAAATCAAGTCCGTATTCAATGAGATTTTTTTTTCTACATGCCGTACTTGTCCAATACGTATATATGCCTTGACATACTTCTTCCCCCCACGACATTCCACTACAACATCATAATGATTAGTATGAGCTGCGTAAGCGGTAATTCCAGCTTCTTCTCCTTCTTTTAGAGAAGAAACATCAATAGCTGTAGTTGCCTGAAAACGAGGTTCAGTTTGCCTGCGTCCAATAAAAGTCAGTGTTCCTACCTGATCTATTGTTTTCTCACTTGCCTTCATACGTAAATAGCCCTTACGTTCTGTCAATGAATAATTTTCAAAAACCGGATTACATAAATAACTCCAACACCACGCTAGCTTTGTTTGAGAAAAATCATCAGTTTCCGGATCTTTTGGTAGTTTCACCTGTGGCAGGGTTTTGCAATCCATATTAATTTGAACAGTTCCATTCTTATTCACAACGGGCCAACTTCCTTTCTCCCATTGCACAGGAGCTAAGAATGTTTCACGCCCCATCACATGTTGCAAATAACCATGTGTACGATAGCCTAAAAAAATCACCCACCAAGAACCGTCCGGGGCTTGTACGAAATCAGCATGTCCCAATCCTTGAATAGGACTATTCTGCATCTCATTATTAAAATGGGACAATATAGGATTCGATGGACATGGTGTGTAAGGACCTTCCAAATAACGACTGCGGGCCAACGTCACATGATGACCATGTTCTGTTCCCCCTTCCGCCAACAGCAGATAATAATATCCGTCTTTCTTATATAGATGGGGGCCCTCAGGATAACGTCCTCCCATTCCTGACCACAGACGTTTAATCTCAGATAGCTGTTTACCGGTATTGACATCAATCTCACAAATTTTAATTGTCTCATCCTTCCAAAGAAAATAACATTTACCTTCATCAAAGAAAAGAGTAGGATCGCAACTACCTGTCACAAAATCTATCATAATAGGATCAGACCACTCGCCAGCCGGATTATCCGTATAAACATAAAAATGTTTTCGAGAAGGGAAAATAGTCGTCACCATGTAAAATACCCCATCATGATAGCGGATAGTAGGAGCATAGATACCGTTATTACCATCCATGTTTTCCAGATTTACTTGAGAAGGGCGCGTCAAACATGCCCCTATCTGCTCCCAATGAATCAAATCTTTACTGTGGAAAACCGGGACTCCTGGGAAATACTGGAAAGTACTGTTTACCAAATAAAAATCATCACCTACCCGGCAAACACTAGGATCGGCATGAAAGCCTGGAAGAACCGGATTCTTAAAGCCTTGTCCCCAACAGATAAAAGAGTAAATCAAGCTAACTGTAATTATTATACTTTTTTTATTCATATCTAATATCATTTTTTATGGAATAATCAACCTGCAATAGTGCCTCATATAGTTTCGGTCAGTGCTATATCAACTTAAAACTACATACTTTAATGTCAGATTTGTAAAATTCTCATGCTAAAGCATAATTTATCAAAGAACAAGTGAATTTTCATATAACAAGGATCTGTGTTACATAGCCATGTTTTTCATGACACAGACTTCGTATAACAAGCTTAACGGTCTCATTGCAAATATATAAAGAATGTTTGATACATCTTTTTAAAGCATGATACACATTCCTTCATTAATATTACATCTTTCTCGTTTTTCGTTACATTTCTTATCTTACATGTAACACATATGTAGACAACTAGTTATTTATAAATGTAATTATAAAATTTATCACCTTCAAAATCGTGTTATGTTCGTGTAAACAACTTGGCTAATTCTTCAGTGGGTATACTCGCCAGTTTTTCCAATAACAAATCTCTACAGAGGTCTTTAGAAGCAGGTTATCAAATCGCTTAATGGTGAGGCGTTCTTTTATAAAGTATAAACTTTATAACTTAATATGCTTAATTGGCTTAAGAGTGTTCTTAGCAAATAAATGTATTAGGTTTTCGGCTTGGGTTGAGATATGTACTTCTCGCTCAATTTTATTGCGATGAAAAAAGATAACCTCATCATGGGTCTAAATCAGATAGAACTATTGTCAATAGAAGATACTAAAAGAAAAAGAATATCATTTACCGGTGTGTCACGTTTGTCATTGATTATCATCGTTTTCCAAAGGTTGTGTGCAAATTGGGGTCAACGTAACAATCTGAGGGATTTTATATTTAAGCATATAATTTAGCAAGTCTATATAAGAAAAAAACTCTATCTCTTACTCCTCTGAACTGTGCTCTAAATGCTTTGATTTTAGCATTGAATGACTCTGCTGCGGCATTGGTTGCCCTCCTTTCAAAAAAACTGATTATATCTAGATAATGTGTTTGTATAGAACGTGCGACCCTTCCAAAGGTGAGGAACCTGATTTATCTACTTCATCATACCACCTTGCCAGCCTTGTCAAAGCAATATCCTTAAACTTACACTGATGATAGATTAAGCCTAACCGCATAGACAGATAATATCCTTTCTTTATATCGGGATATTCCTTGAAAAGAATTTCAGCCCGTATTCTTTGAGACTGAGTCCATAAGGATTCCTTCTTGTAAAGCAGATAAATACTTCTCGCTAACAACTGCTTTCTTGTATCTCCATTAGCGAAAACAGGTGCATGATACATCTTTCCACAGGCCTTTGCATAAGCAATCTGAGTGGACTCTTCATCCAAAGCCTCCCAGCGAGCTTTTACACGCATCTCCTGCACTGCTTCATAAGCTAACTTCTGTACGTGAAAGCGATCGGTAACACGTTTGGCCGCAGGAAAACAGATGCGTGCAATCTGCTCCATGTTAGGAGCCATATCTAAAGTTATCTCGCGCACTTGGTAACGGCGGCGACGGGAGAGCTTAAGCAGGACAGAAGTGATCGTATGAACGTCCGTACCTTTAATGATAGCAATCATACTACCTTTACCACCGTGAGCTTCTTTATTGGTCAGTACAGTATAGAGTTCTCCACGCGAGAGGGCTACCTCATCAATACAGAGATAAGCACCGATATTCTTTTCGAATAGTAGCCAATCCTCTGCATGAACAAGTTGGTCCCAATGGAGATAACCACTTAGATGGTTACGGTATTGACGCTCCAATAAATCCCCGTCAACCCCATATAAAACACCTAAGAGCTTGCAACTGATCGGATAGCTATCAATATAGTTCTTTTAAAAAAGACGCAAAAGCCTGCGTCATACGAGTACCTTCAGCCACCATACGCCAGTTACGAGAGATATACTCATTATGCTTCTTTAAGAGCCAGCGACGACGACGAATATTAAGGAAGACCTTCTTGCCACGGAGAGGAAAATCCTGAACAATAACAGGGTCATAAAAGCCTTTACTCTCAGTATCCTGATCTGTATACTTCTCAGGAACGATATTTTTCTCCTCAAGGTAGAACACAACTTCATTTACGCTTTCCTTCACATCAACAAGATCAAAGTAGTCTAAAGTGCCTTCAGGAAGAAGAAGGCGATAACCGTTTAATTCCATAAGCTATGAATTTGGAGACAAAGATAACAATTTATAAATTTACCCCTCAGGTTTTTACATTGACCCGCAAATTGTATACAAGGAGTTTCAGCGTGCAAGAAAAAAGCCGCTACAAGGTTATTTGTAACGGCTTGGTTTTCTTTGTTTTGTATCTTGTGGACCAGCCTAGGCTTGAACCAGGGACCTCCAGATTATGAGTCGCAAATATTTGATTTTCAGCGATTTGTATTTTATATCTTTTCATATCCATACATCTTGATTTCCAAGCCCAAAGATAATATTTCCTTTTCAAATAATATTTCTTGTTTTCTTCTATTTTCCTAAGATGTGTGCAAATTGTGTGCAATTAGATTTGTACGGTAATATTGGGTTATATCAATAATAGGAAGCTTGTCATCTTATATAAAACTCGAAGACCTCCCCGGGTGCGCTATTCAAATGGGAAGCGTGGGAGGTCATATTAATTGCAAATATACTAAATGTATTTGAATATTCTATTTTATCTCTCTTGATATTGAGCTTTTAATAGAATACAAATTAATATCATGCTGATAAAATCCTAAAACAATAGCCTCATTGATATTATGTTGATGAGCAAATTGTTTTATTTTCATTTGCATTGCATGTGGAGAAATCATGGAATGTTGTTTGAGGAATGTATTCCATAGGTCTTTACCAATTAAAGAGCACTTGGCGAATTTGTTTGCTTCTTCCTCGCATTTATTTATTTCAGCTCCTTCTATGGCAATGTATTTCTGTTCTCTATTGTTAATAAGATGCATATAAACATGGTATATCTCATGCAATAAAGCGAAAGCATAATTATCGATTTTGTTTAATCGTAATGTTAATACAATGGTCGGATTTTTTCCTTGCCAAAAAGAAAATCCATCAATCGGTGTTTTGTCGAATTTAGACACTATAATAAATTTAATTCCATATCGTGACAGAATTTCTTTTGTCTTATCAATAGTGTTTATGTTTACAACAAACATTTGATTCAATTCCTGCACAAGTCTTTCTAAACTGTTTTCATCAAAATCGGCAACATCCGGCATTTGTGAACTTTGATAGAAAGCAAAATGTTTCCATGAGAAAATGTTAATTGGGTCGCTCTTTAAACATTCAGATTTCTTAAAATAAGAAAGTTCCTTTTCTGAAGAAAACGAAGCTATTAGTTCTTCAACTGAAGTTACGCCGAAAATTGAATATATTATTTTTATGTTTTCTGATATTTTCGTTCCAATAACATTTAATTTCTCGAAATATTTGACAGAACAATATTGAGAAATTACTTTCCATATCTCAATATTCTTTTTTCGTTCTACTATTTTCTTATTTATATTTGCTTGGTCTATATCATATTGATTTTGTAGTGATAACCAATATGAAGCATCTATTCCTAAAATTTCCTGTAGCAAAACAGCAACTTCAGGAGTTACAGCACGACGTCCCTTTATAATATCATTGAGTACGGAAGTAGGCATGCTCATAAGTGAAGCCAATTCTTTTTGCTTCATTTCTCTTGCATCTAATTCATCCTTAATGATTTCACCCGGATGAATGGCTATACAAGGTACGCAATCGTTTAATTTGATTTTAGTCGCCATAATGGTTGGATATTTCTATTAATTCTATTTCAGTAATTATCAATGAACCGTCTATTGTGGAACTTTGAAATATTAATCTCCAACGTCCGGTACATCTAACCGATTCAAAGTCTTTTAAGTCACCTTTCAATCGTTCATAATGCAGACTTCCGATTCTGAATAAATCTTCTATTCTTGTGGCTGCTTTTAGATGATTATATGCTTTTATATAACCTTTGATTACATCCTTAGGAAGTCTCTTGTATCTTTTGTCATTGGTGCAACCCTCTTCCAATAACTCAATTAGTGCTTCATCTTCTGTATAGATATTCATGCAATTCGTTATCTTTCTGCAAAGATAAGTATTTTATTCTTTATGATAATATATATCATAGAATAAATTATCAAATTTGATAATTACATGATATTGTTTTTCAAATAAACAATAAAAAAGGATATATTGTTTCGTGAAAAACATCTTTTCAAAATTATTGGTGTGTTAATGATTGGCAAACCATTTAATTCAATTAATATGCTGCACTTATTCTATTTTCTATGTTTATTTTATGCTCGGAATCTTCAAACATAATTTGAAAATCAATGCGAACTCTTTAAAATAGAAGAATCGGATTCAATGGCTTTGAATGTTTAACTTTTATTATCTATTTATCGATAGCTGTATTTTTCCGACTTTTAGTGATACTTCTCAATAATGTTCTTGAAATGAGCGAAGCGTATAATTCTTATTTACAGACTAATATATATACTATGTTTTGCTATTATCGTTTTAAACCGTTTGAAACTAATGTCTAAACTACTCAAAACCAATATTCAAAAGGTTTCAAAACGTTTATATTTCCATTCAAATGAGGATATATAGACTATCGTAAGCAATTCCGCTTGCGGGTAATCACTAAAACCATGTATAATTTTTCAAAAGACGGTATCGTAGTCTCTACGGTACTTGATGCACGTACTGCCAACAAAGAAGGCAAATATCCTATTAAAATCAAGGTTTATTATCAAAGAAAGCCCAAGTATTATTCTATTGGTATCTGCATGACGAAAGAAGAATGGAACAAACTCCCGGATAGCAAATCTTCTGAAAGCAAGAAAATCAGACAAGCCATTGAAAGTAGTTTTTCTTTAGTCCGTATGAATGTTGAAGCTTTGGCAGAGAAAGGAACATTCTCTTTTAATACGCTCAATTTGCGTTTGGGAAAAGCTACCGGTGATACTCTGAACAGTGCCATACGAGCTAAGATTGAGGAACTGAAAAACGAAGAAAGAATCGGGACAATGCAGTTCTATCAAACTACATTGGTAATGGTTGAGGAAGTCGGCGGCAAAGATATTCCATTTAGTACTGTTACGGTTGAATGGTTACAAAAATGCGAAAGACTTTGGTCGAAAACGAGAAGTATTTCTACAATCGGTATGCACATGAGAAATATTCGTACTTTGATGAATGAAGCCAAGAGAGCCGGCGTTATCAAAGAATCGCAATACCCATTCGGAAAAGGTCTGTTCGAGATAAAGACCGGTATCGGAAGAAAGAAAGGATTGACAAAGAAACAGTTGAAGGCCATTTTCGATTATAAGAGTGAAAATGAAACCACTAACAGATATAAAGACCTCTGGATATTCATTTACTTGTGCAACGGTATCAATCCGACAGACATGCTGAAATTGAAGTTCTCGGATATTGTGGACGGTGAAATATGTTTTGTGAGACAGAAAACAGAGCGCACGACAAAGAATAGGAAAGAGATACGTGCAGTTGTTTCTCCCCAATTACAGGCAATAATTGACAAGTGGGGCAACAAACCGTTACCCGATAATTACATATTTCCTTATATGAAAGGGCATGAGACAGCCATAGAGCGTAAAGCGATTGTACGTGATGTTGTCAAGCGAATCAACAAGCGTATGAAGTTGATAGGTGAAGAATTGAGTATAGGCAATATCACCACATACACCGCAAGGCACTCATACGCTACCGTATTGAAACGAAGCGGAGCCAATATCTCTTATATAAGTGAATCTTTAGGACATACCGACCTGAGGACTACGGAAGCATATCTGGCGAGTTTCGAGAAAGAGGAGCGTGCTAAGAACACTAACCTTTTGACCTCGTTTTTGTAGCCTATATAGCTTATATGGGGCTCTTTTTACTTTCCTGCCCGGTAATTCTATTCATTAGGGAATCGGGCTTTCTTTATGCAAAATTACCGGTGCGAGAGCTTAATTCTGGTTAAGAATATAGTTAAAATACCTTTTTCTTTTATATTCCGACAAAAAAGAGGATATATGTAATGTCCGATGATTCATGTATTCGGAGTATTACTAAATTCAAAAATAAATAAAGTTATGGCACGAAAGAAAAAAGTAGAAGAAGAACAACCGGTGACTGCCGAAGTTGTAGAGACTAAAAAGAAATCTTCAAAGAAAGCACCAAAGACTAAAATGTCTGCTCAAAAAGAAAGCATACAGGAAACCGGTGTTCAAGAGCCGATTGTCAAAGAAGAAAATACGAAAGATTCTTTTAAAGACAAAGATTATACAATCGATGAGCTTATAGATATGTTAGGGCCGGATATTGATTGTGAGGATGATACAGAGTTTTCATTAATGGAAGATACTTCTTCACAAGAACAGGAATACACAATGGAGGATATGCTTTCCGCATTGGATGAATCAATCGATAATGACGATGAAGAATGTGTTTCAGATGAAATACTTGATAAATTCGACAAGACACTCGAAGAAAAAGGTTTGGGCGATGATTATTTTCAGAAGAAAGAAGAACGGCTTAAAGAAATGGAGCTGGAGCATGAACTTCACGAATTCGCCATTGATGAAATGCTGAATGAATAAGAATATCTAATTTTGTAACCTGCAACAGTCTCTTTATGAGATGTAACTTTGTGATGTGCCTTATTTTTTCTAATTTTGTACCGTCATGGCAACATGGCGGACATATTAGAAATTTAAGGTACACGAAAGTGTTTAACTGATTCTCTACGACGAAGTCTGGTAAACTATCTGTAGAACGGGAATAAGTTGACATCTCTCGCGTCATATCCGTATATGGCGTGGGGACTGTTGCTTGTTTTAGTTCAAGGTCTTACCAGAGCCCGTCGTATAAAATAAGTTAATGGCCTCACGCTTTCTGCATTTATAAACTCTTCTGATTTGGGGCTAAGGGAGAAACGACATTCTGGTAATTATGAAGAAATTTTTATTAATGTTAGGTGCGGTAGCTTTATTTACTGCATGTAGTGATGACGGTGGTTCCGGTAGTGGCAATATCAATTATGAAGAAGGTTATAAATACCTTACGAATTTGAATGTGAGTGACGCCAAGATGATTTATCAAAAATCATCCGCAACAAGAGCAACAGGGGACGACTCTTATTACAAACTTGATTTATCAGGCAATGAGGTAAAGTTGTCAATCAAGGGAGAAGACGGTCAAGACCATAATATTGGTATTAGTAAGGTTGTCAAACTGAGTGATAAGATTATTCTGGTGAATCCTGTTGAACAAGATATTGTTGATTTGTTTTATAAACCCGGCCCTGATGATGAATATATATCTGTTAGCAATCAAAGTATTAGGTATCTCTCAATAGTAGATGTTCAAACAGAAAAGTTATACAGATGGCCGAAAGATGTACATATTGATTTGTATTACGGTTCATTGAAAACAATATTGGATAATCAAGGAAATATTTATATTGCTTCTTCTTCTAATTCAAATTATCCAGAATATAGACAAATATACAAATTGAATGTTTCAGATTTCACAATGCAGAAAATGTTACCTGATGAAGTTATATGTAATAATTTCACTGTAACCGATAATGGTTTTGTTGTGTATTGGAGTAGTCAAGAACAACAACAGAATTGCCGTGTGAAATGTCCGGGTGGCAGAATTTATCCGATTTCAGATACTTATACATTCATCTTTAACGGTAATTTATATTCCATTCGCAATAATGCGATTATTCAACATAAGACTATTGGAAATAATGACTTAGAAGAAAAAACAATATGCACCATATCTGATGAACAATTCACTGGGTATGGGGAATTTGCTGTTCCTAATCATGTGCGCAAAACACTGTTGCTGAATGAATATTATGAGTTTGACGGAGAAAAATGTACAAAACTTGATAAGCAGATTAATATTGGAGATATTCGCACAAATAAAGCATGGTACAACCGTAGCAATACAACTTTCTCAAAAATAGCAATGAAAGATTATCAAGAATCTCAGTTTCAAATTTTGGATTATGAAATACAAAGTCTTTCGGCAAATTCTGAAAGTTCTAATATCACATTCACCGGTTTCAGATATTCGGACGGTGCTAACGTTGTAGGAACTATCACAGAAACAGATGAAGTTGTTATCGATAATGTTGCAGAAAATGGGAACAAAATCATCAATCTTATTTCGTTGAACTGATAATAATCGAGAGTAATACACTTATAGAATCCTCTTATTGCTTGTGCAATGAGGGGATTTTTTATACCCAAAATTTTAAAATTATGAATAACAGAATTACCCCTTACAACATTACGGAGCTGAAAGAAAATGAAATATTCGTGTTCGGTTCAAACTCAAACGGTGTACATAATGGAAATGCCGCAGCAACAGCGATGAAATTCGGAGCTATTATGGGGCAGGCTGTGGGAATACAGGGGCAGACCTATGCGCTACCTTCCAAACACATTGAGAATCTTAAAAAACATATTGATGATTTTCTGCTATATGCGGAACAACATCCGGAATATATTTTTTTAGTTACAGAGATAGGATGCGGAATATCCAAACATTCGCCATTTGAGATTGCACCGTTATTCAAAGAAGCGGTTCATATAAAGAACATCAATTTGCCTTTGTCCTTTTGGGATGTTCTGAATGGTGGCATACAAGCCAGAATCAAACAGGTTGCCGAAAAAGAATCTCCTTCCGTTTCTGATTTTTGTCAAAGAACGGGATTGTCTTTTACTATACTGATGAACATTTTATTAAGAAAAGAACTTCCTACCGTCTGGATTGTGCAAAAGATACTGATTGCCTTTCCGTCTATAAATGCAAGGTGGCTACTTTTAGGAGAAGGCGATATGAAACTCACGAAACGCAATAGTTTTTTCACAAGAATAAACGATTTTCTGCATATCCTTTTCGCTTCCAAATAGACGTAAGATTATTATATTTCCCATACCAAAAATAAGGCTGTTTTCGTCTCCTGTATCGTGCTTTTCTCCTGCCTCTAATACTCGGTATAAAGAAGCACGAGCATATCTCGAATATGAAAGAATAAATAAAAGTAGAAAAATATTACATAGTGAATAAAGTGAGTAAAGTGAACTATATTTTATAAAAAGTATAAAGTTTTATATCGTTATATGGTCTATAAAATAAGAATATGCTCTATTATAAAAATATAGTTCACTTTACTCACTTTATTCACTTTTATCTTTTCTTATAAAAGGATTTCTGTAGGGCAATTCTTTATATCAAAGTTTTCTATGGCATTCCATAAATCTTCTTGATATTCATATAATGGCTCTATTAAGACTTCTGGAAAAATAGCTTTGTCTGATATTTGGGCGAGACGAAAACCGGAAGTTTCAAATTTGCGTCCAACCTCACTTTTCATTCTATAGGATTCAACGACCTCAAAAGAGTACTCTCCTAAAAACTTCAATCTGCAATATTTTTGAGGATACCAGCCGATACAGACGATTTCACCTTCAAGCAATGATGAAAACTTGAAATAGTCCATTCCATTGAATCCTTTCTCTATGTCAAAGTCCGTATTGGTCTGTTTGTATTCGTGGCAGAATGTTTCCCAATCCTTATATCCTAAAGCACGAGCCATGAAAGATAATTTTCCAACATCCGGCTTTCTTTCCTTGTCTGCATCTTTATCTCCCCAATAACGACGTAATGTATCAACGCTGATAGTTTCAGATTGCTGGATAATGCTTCCGTCTTCATATTTTGGGAGAGGAAAATTGGTATTACTCTGTTTCTTTATATAATCGCATAGGTCAGAGTATGCATTATCTGAACTCAAATCTATATTAGAAACTCTTACTAACTCGTTTTTTAAAGTTTCAAACCTCTCTTTGTCTATCGGTATTCTTTTCTTTGCCATATTACTACATGATGTTTATGACAAAAATACAAAACGTAGCCAACTAATCAAATATATTTCATGCCTGAACGTGCCAAAATCAATAATTCCTTTTCGATAATACATGTAACCGATTAATAATTAATCTAATACAATCGTGCCTAAATGTGCCTGAACGTGCCTTTTTATGCCCTTTCAAAAGTTGGCGAACTTTGCACCAGAAACAAAAAACAAAAGGTATGGAACATCAAAAAACAAGTTATGACACGTTGCCGGAACGGATAGATTATCTGATTCAGGAAATATCGGAGATAAAAAATATTCTGATGAACAGAATAGAAAAAAGGGAAGAAATACCAAAGTGGCTGAATAAGGAGCAAGCTTTAAGATATATCCAAAAACAAGGGTATAAATTAAGTTCATCTAAACTCTATAAATTATCAGCGACAGACAATATACCTTGCCACAGGTCAGGACGTAATCTGTATTTCTTTGCTGAAGAATTGGATAAATGGTTAAACAACCAAATTGAGGAGGAAGACAAAACGAGCCAAAATCTTTCAACTCAATCAATACAATTAATTATAAAATCGGCTCAAAAAAGATAGGAGATAAATAATATGAATAGTAATAATATCCCGATGATAAATCATCCATATAAAACAGCAAAAGGCTTGAAACGGTATGTAAGAGATATTTTGAAGCAAGTACAACAAGAGGAAACATTGAAGAAAATAATAGATATATCTTCTAAAATAGATTATCCGGTTATTTATCATCTTGATGATGATAAAAAACTTGAAAAACTTTCAGAACTACGTAGGAAAGAAAACAACGGGGGATTGTCAGAAAATGAAAAAAGAGAATTAATGAGCTTCGAACCGGATGATGAAGTCAAATATATTATATTGATAGAAGAATTATTGAAGAATGCGGATGAGTTTAAATTGGGGCTCGGCATTGAGCCGGACAGTATTCAGCCATATATTTATACGGGCTGTTACTGGAAAAAACATAACCCGTCCACTTTTGAAGGAATTTCTTGCTGTAGCAGCAAATAAGGCGGGCTTCAATTATTATGATATAAGACTGAGTAGGAATCTTGAGAGATTGTATAACCAATTTGTCGCTCTTTGCACTCTTGTACCGGATTTGAATGAGAAAAAAGATGAGGTGAAAATTAATCTAAAGAATGGGACATTTGTCATTTCAAAGGACAAACAAGAGTTGAGAGACTTTGACAAGCGGGATTTTTTTAAATACCAATTGCCTTTTGAATATAATCCTGAAGCGACTTGTGATGAATTTAAGGCTTTTTTAAATAAGGTTTTGCCTGAAAAAGAATCACAAATGATTCTTGCAGAATATTTGGGATATATTTTTACTCAAAACTTGAAATTGGAAAAGTGCTTGATTCTGAAAGGTGAAGGAAGCAACGGTAAATCCGTCATATTTGAAATAGTGCAAGCACTGCTGGGAGAACATAACACTTGTTCCTATACTATAAGTAATTTGTGCAATGAAAATGGCTATTTCAGGGCGCAGCTAGGTAATTATCTGCTTAACTATTCTTCGGAACTTGGAGGAAAGAATATCAATCCAGACTTATTTAAGAAGCTAATTAGCAATGAGCCTATTGATGCACGTTCTCCTTACGGCCATCCGTTTATACTTCGTCATTACGGGAAGTTCATGTTCAATACGAATAAGTTTCCTAATAATATTGAATTTACCCATGCCTACTTGCGAAGGTTTATAATCTTGAACTTTGAAGTTATTATTCCGGATGAAGAGCAAGATAAGCATCTCGCCGAGAGAATAATATCCAAAGAATTAAGCGGTATTTTCAATTGGGTGCTTGAGGGATTGGACAGATTGTTAAAACAACAGCAATTTACAGAATCACCAAAAGCAAAAGAACTTCTTGAGGAAATGAGATTTGAGTCTGATAGTGTGGCACAATTCCTTGAAGAAAAACAATATTTGCCTTCCACGTCAGGAAATGATAAAATCTTGTTGAAAAGATTTAGAGAAGAATATCAAGCGTATTGTCACATCAAGAAGCTGATACCTGTAGGACAAAAAGAATTTTCGACCCGCATAAAGAGTCTGAAATTTGAGATTCAGAAAGGTGGCGGTGGCAATAATTATATTTTTGTGAAACGTAACAATATCGCTAGACAATTTTTAGAAAATTCATTGCCTGATGGCCAGTGAAAAGTAAGAAATATGGAAAATATCATAAAAGTATCAATGTTTGAAAGTGCGCAAAGTCGTTATGCAAGCGGAGTAGTGAACTTATGGGATTGGTTGTTCTTAGAGGACTATCGTACTGTTTTAATCAAAGAACTTCGGAATGAATCTGATTCGATGAAACGGCGAGAGTTGAAAAAACTTCTTCCTGCAATAACAGTCAGTTGTGTTTGTTCTGAACGACGAACTGAAAAAATTTACGAGTATACGAATTTGATTTGTATTGATATTGACGGAAAAGATAACCCGTCAATATCAAACATAGAAGACCTTAAGATTAAGTTGGGTGAACTGCCTTATATTATGTATTGTGGATTGTCTGCAAGCGGAAATGGCTTGTTCTGTATCATTCCTTATGCGGACCCTACTAATCATGAGAATGTCTTTGAAGCCATAAAAAACGATTTTGAAGAAATGGGTATCATTATAGACAAAAGTTGTGGCGATATATGCCGTTTACGCTTCCTTTCGCATGATACGCAACCGTATGTCAATAAACATGCGGAAGTTTATACGTCTAAGCCAAAAACAAAATCAAATGCAGTGGAATATATTTATAAGCCAAAACAGAAATATAAAACGAAACCACCTAAACCTCGAACGCTTCTTATTCCCAACGCGATAGAAACCTTTCTTCGTCCAAATAATTTTGTTTTGGAAAGCGCCACTCCTTTAACAAAGAAACAAAAAGTTGAGCGGCTATTGAGTGAAATAACTAGAAATCAAGTGGATATTACTTATTATTACAATGATTGGATTGCCATTGGCAATATCATTAAGAATATGTTTGGTGAGGAAGGTAGGGCTTTATTTCATAAGGTCAGTAGTTTTTATCCCAATTATGATTATGATGAAACTGATAGGGAATATTCCGCTATGATAATTGGACGGTATCGATATAATAGTGACCGCTTATTTGAAATAGCCGCAGAATACAAGCTCATTTCCCCAATCAAAAAATAATTTTGAGAAGAAAAGGGATGACTACCGGTGTGTAGCTTATCTCTTTTCTTATATCCGTTTGTGCAAATTATATGCGAAAACCTCATCATGGGCATAAATCGGAGAGAACTCTTGCCAATAGAAGAAACTAAAAGAAAAAGAATATCATTTACCGGTGTGTCACGTTTATCATTGATTATCACGACTTTCCAAAGGTTGTGTGCAAATTGTGGCTCAGTAGATTTTTAGCGGGGATTATTTTTTATACTCGTGAAGTATTGCTTACTTCGCATTATGAAAAACGATTATTTGAACATGCTAGCCAGCCTCGTGTTGCCTGCGCAGATATT
>NZ_JACOOD010000021.1:0-70295 GCF_014287405.1 Bacteroides sp. NSJ-48
GGCAAGGTGGTATGATGAAGTAGATAAATCAGGGTTCCTCACCTTTGGAAGGGTCGCACGTTCTATACAAACACATTATCTGGATATAATCAATTTTTTTGAAAGGAGGGCAACCAATGGCGCAGCAGAGTCATTCAATGCTAAAATCAAAGCATTTAGAGCACAGTTCAGAGGAGTAAGAGATAGAGCTTTTTTCTTATATAGACTTGCTAAATTATATGCTTAAATATAAAATCCCTCAGATTGTTACGTTGACCCACCCTATGTCTGTACGAGGATAAACTAAAAAAAGACCGCTGAATCAGCGATCTTTTTTTAGTTGCGGAGGCCTGACTCGAACAGACGACCTTTGGGTTATGAGCCCAACGAGCTACCAACTGCTCCACTCCGCGATGTTTTGTGAGTGCAAAGGTACGGCTTTTATTTGAATTTGCAAATAAAAGCCGGCTTATTTTTCATAAGAAATGCACTAATATACATAATCGGTTGATAAATAGGCTGATAAAATACAAATATTTTTATTTGCTAATTGGCTTGATTGTTAATAAAATGTGCTTTTGTTTGTGATATATGCGGAAATGTCTTACTTTTGCACAAATTATTAAGCAATGTGCAATTAGTCTATGGCCGTATCGAAGACAAAAGCTAAATTAGTGGATGTAGCCCGTCAGTTGTTTGCTAAAATGGGTGTTGAGAATACCACGATGAATGATATTGCCCTCGCTTCTAAAAAAGGTAGGAGAACGCTTTATACCTATTTTAAGAGCAAGGAAGATATTTATATGGCTGTTGTCGAATCGGAACTGGATATGCTTTCGGACATGATGAAGCGTGTGGCGGAGAAGAATATATCGCCGGACGAGAAGATGATTGAAATGATATACACGCGTCTGGATGCAGTGAAAGAGGTGGTATTCCGTAATGGGACGCTCCGGGCTAATTTCTTTCGCGACATTTGGCGGGTAGAGAAGGTACGTAAGCGTTTTGATGCCAAGGAGATACTGCTGTTCAAAGATGTATTGCGCGAAGGAGTGGAGAAAGGCGTGTTCAGAATAGACGATATTGACATGACTGCCGAGTTGGTGCATTATTGCGTAAAAGGGATTGAGGTACCTTATATCCGCGGCCATATCGGTGCAAAGTTGGATGATGAAACCCGCGACAAATACGTTGTCAACCTCGTGTTTGGCGCATTGCATAGAACATAAAAACATTTAATCAATAATTAAAAACAGTATGGGATTATTAGACGGAAAAACAGCCATTGTAACTGGCGCCGCTCGCGGCATTGGTAAGGCTATCGCTTTAAAGTTCGCTCAAGAAGGAGCTAATATAGCATTCACTGACCTGGTGATTGACGAAAATGCTGAAGCTACAGCTAAAGAAATCGAAACGTTGGGCGTAAAGGCCAAAGCGTATGCTTCCAATGCAGCCAGCTTTGAAGATACTGCCAAAGTGGTGGAGGCTATCCATGCAGATTTCGGTCGCATTGATATTCTGGTAAACAACGCAGGTATCACCCGTGACGGTCTGATGATGCGCATGACCGAACAGCAATGGGATATGGTTATCAACGTGAACTTGAAATCGGCTTTCAACTTCATTCACGCTTGTACTCCGATTATGATGCGCCAGAAAGCCGGCAGCATTATCAATATGGCTTCTGTAGTAGGTGTTCACGGTAATGCAGGCCAGGCAAACTACTCTGCTTCTAAGGCCGGTATGATTGCATTGGCAAAGTCTATCGCACAAGAACTGGGCTCTCGCGGCATCCGTGCCAACGCTATTGCTCCGGGCTTCATTATGACGGCTATGACGGATGCGCTGTCCGAAGAAGTAAAAGCCGAATGGTGCAAGAAGATACCTTTGCGTCGTGGCGGTACTCCCGAAGACGTTGCCAATATTGCTACCTTCCTGGCTTCTGATATGTCTTCTTATGTATCAGGACAGGTAATTCAGGTAGACGGTGGTATGAACATGTAAAATAGTGATTAACGGTCAGCGGTTAGTGATTAGTGAGAATTGCCAGCCGCTAACCTCAGTTTTTTAATCACTAATCGCTAATCACTAATCGCTAAATAAATGACTGTCGTATACGAAGACAATCATATCATTATAGTCAACAAGACCGCTTCCGAGATAGTTCAGGGAGACAAGACGGGTGATACGCCGCTTTCGGAAACCGTAAAGCTGTATCTTAAGGAGAAATACCAAAAGCCCGGCAATGTCTTTATAGGTGTTACACACCGTTTGGACCGCCCCGTAAGCGGTCTTGTTGTTTTTGCCAAAACGAGTAAGGCACTTGCCCGTCTGAACGAGATGTTCAGGAACAGTGAGGTGAAGAAAACCTATTGGGCAGTGGTGAAGAACCGCCCTCGGGAGTCAGAGGGTGAGTTGGTGAACTATTTGGTACGTAATGAGAAGCAAAACAAGAGCTATGCCTACGATAAGGAAGTGCCGAACAGCAAGAAAGCGATTTTGCATTATCGGCTCATAGCCCGGTCGCAGAACTATTATCTGCTGGAAATAGACCTGAAAACGGGGCGGCATCATCAGATACGCTGTCAGTTGGCAAAAATGGGCTGTCCCATTAAGGGAGATTTGAAGTACGGTTCTCCCCGTTCCAATCCCGACGGAAGCATTTGCCTGCATGCGCGCTTTGTGCGCTTTGTACATCCGGTATCCAAGAAACTGATAGAGGTGGAAGCCCCTGTCCCTGCCGGTAATCTATGGAATGGCTTTGAAATGGTTTGATAATCTGTTAATAACAAATTCAATGAAAAAGATTCTGATTCTTTCGGGACTGTCCCTCCTTGTTGCGCTTGCAGTTCGGGCACAGGATAAAGTGACCGAATACAATGTACGTCCTGCCGTTGCGGTGCGTACTCCGCTCTAGGGTGACAGTATCAATTTTACTGGGGAGAAGTTCACGGCCGATGCTTTGTTGAAAACCGATATCAGTCTTGACTTCGACGGGCGTCCTTACGAACGTATCACGGCGGATACCGCAGGATATGTACGGGTGGAGAAAGCAGATAAGGATAATCTGTTCTATCTGTTTGCCACCCATCTGCGTGCGGAACGCTTTATGAAAGGAAAGTTGAATATTTACTCTCCCGCGCGTTTCGAGGTGTTTGTGAATGGCGTTTCCAAACAGTCTAAAACAACTGCGGAAGATAGCTTGTCGCAGGTTGCTCCTTCGGTACTCAGTCTGCGTCTGGAGCCGGAAACGGATTATGAGATAGTCGTTAAATTGTTGTCGACGGCTGCCGATAAGGCTGTTCCCGTATTGAAGTGCGAGTTTGAGAAAGATAAGGAGTTTGCCGATGTAGGTTACCGGCTCGCACCCGATTTGAAAAGACGTTTCGCATTGCACAATACGGCTTTCGGAAGTCGCGTGCGCTCGGTCAGTCTCTCTCCGAACGGCAAATATCTGCTTGCCTGCTATGCGGATAACTACTCGTTGAAGCGCTCAAGGACACGTTGTGAACTGACCGAACTGAAGACGGGCAGGGTGATACTGCCCGCTGCCGATGAGAAAATGCGTTGGATGCCCCGCAGCAATAAGCTTTATTATACCGTAACGGGCAGACAACGGAATGATTTGGTTGTGTTCGACCCTGCTACCATGCGTGAGGAAGTGTTGCTGAAAGATGTTCCCGAGGGGTATTTTGCATGGTCGCCTGCAGAAGACTATCTTATCTACTCTCCGGATGATAAGGGAGAAGCGGTAGGCGGTCCTTTGAAGCGGCTGCTGCATCCCGACGACCGGATTCCCGATGCGCGTTCCCGCAACTATCTCGTTAGGTACGACCCTGTCACCGGACTTTCCGAACGTCTCACTTACGGCAGCCATGCCGTTTATTTGAATGATATATCCTCTGACGGCAAGAAACTCTTGTGCTCCACCTCTAAATCGAATATCACTCAATGTCCTTTCTCGCTTACTTCCATCTTCGAGCTGGATTTGGCTACGTTGCAGGCGGATACGCTGGTGGCGTGGGATCCTTATGTAAACAGGGCGGCTTACTCTCCCGACGGCGGACAGCTTTTGGTAATCGGCAGTCCGATGGCTTTTGACGGAATAGGGAAAAACTGCGGCGAGCATCCCATCGCCAATGATTTCGATACTCAGGCATTCATTGTGGACAAGGCCACGAAAAAGGTTAATCCCATCACGCGCGATTTCAATCCTGCCGTCGACTTCCTGCAGTGGAACCGTGTAGACGGTTGTATCTACTTTAATACAACAGACGAAGATTGCAGACATATCTATCGCTATGTGCCGAAGACGGAGAGTTTTGAAATGCTGCCGCTTCAGGAAGATGTGATTTCTTCCTTCGACCTGGCGGAGTACAATCCTGCGGTTGCCGCCTATGTCGGTGGTGGCAATGCCAGTGTGGGAGTTGCCTATACGTATGATGTGAAGAAGAAAACATCCGTTTTGCTTGCCAATCCGATGAAGTCCGTTTTGGACAGGATAGATATGGGTACAATGAAGGAGTGGAACTTCACGGCGGAAGACGGTACGGAGATTAAAGGTATGATATGCCTGCCGCCGGCTTTCGACCCGAACAGGAAATATCCGCTTATCGTTTATTACTACGGCGGGACTACACCTACCACACGCGGCATCACTTCGCCTTATTGTGCGCAATTGTTTGCATCACGCGATTATGTGGTTTATGTTATCCAGCCCAGCGGGGCTATCGGTTACGGTCAGGAGTTTTCCGCCCGTCATGTCAATGCGTGGGGAGAACGCACTGCCGATGAAATCATCGAGGGAACGAAGAAGTTCTGCGCTGCGCATCCGTTTGTCAACGACAAGCGTATCGGCTGTATCGGAGCATCCTATGGCGGTTTTATGACGATGTACTTGCAGACCAAGACGGATTTGTTTGCCGCTGCCGTTTCGCATGCGGGCATCAGTAACGTGACCAGTTACTGGGGCGAGGGCTATTGGGGCTATTCCTACAACTCCGTTGCCGCTGCCGGAAGCTATCCGTGGAATAATCCCGATTTGTTTACCAAACACGGAGCATTGTTCAATGCGGATAAAATCAAGACCCCGTTGTTGCTGTTGCATGGTACGGTGGATACGAATGTGCCTATCGGCGAGAGTATTCAGTTGTACAATGCCTTGAAGATATTGGGTAAGCCGGTTGAGTTCATAACGGTGGACGGCGAGAATCATTTCATCAGTGATTATCCCAAGCGCGAGTTGTGGCACAACTCTATCATGGCATGGTTTGCACGTTGGCTGCAGGATAGTCCGGCATGGTGGAACGACCTTTACCCGGAAAGACATTGGTAGGATACCAAGATAAGAGGAAAAAGCTCCTCACTACTTTATTACGACAAAAAGCCGTTTCCCGGAATAGACAAGGAGGAAACGGCTTTTTTGTTGTCAGTGTGCTTACTATTATTCGGCACATGAAGTTGTGAAATGGATGCTCTTGGCCGTTTGCATCTGTGCTCAGGCCAAGAACGATCCGTCACAAACAAACATAAACAGGGCTGCTACTAATACTAGTTTTTTGTTTTTTACTTGTTTTTAATTAGGTTAATATATTTATTCGGTTTTGGTTTAGGTAGATTCTACTTTGATGTTGTGGAGTTAAACTTCACACAGTATATATATCAAATGACGTGCCAGAGTGAGGGTGGAAACGGTAAGTCATTGCAGATTAGCACGCTATTTTTACTGTGAAGGTGCGCAGGGGTGTGAAGATGTGTGGAAGCGGTGTGGAAAGTGTGGAATAGAGTGTGGAGTTTTTCCACAGTTATAACTCTATTCCATATAATTTAAGTTTGTTGTAAAGTGTCTTTCTGTCTATCCCCAGCAGTTGGGCGGCGCGGCTTTTGTTATATCCCGTCTGCTTCAAGGCTTCGATTATCTGCTGCTTCTCGGTCTCTTCGTTACGGAGAGGCATACCTGCTGCGGATGGGGCTACCGGACTCTTCAGTTCGCTAAGCTCGTTCAGGGTGATGAGCTTGTCTTGCGCCAAAAGGGTGGCACGCCGGACGATGTTCTTCATCTGGCGCAGGTTGCCCGGCCATTGATATTCCAATAAAGCTTTGGATGCCTTTTCGTCAAAGCCGATGAGGTGCTTGTCCAGTTCGCGGTTTGCCTGGTCCAGGAAGAAGTTTGCAAAGAGCAGGATATCCTCGCGGCGGTCTTTCAGTTGCGGCATACGCAGGGTAAACTCATTGATGCGGTGGTAGAGATCCTCGCGGAAAGTCCCTTTCTCGATGGCCTGTTCTAGATTCTCATTGGTGGCGGACACTAAGCGCACGTCTACCTGTATCTCCTTGTTGGAGCCGACAGGACGTATTTTACGTTCCTGCAGGGCGCGGAGCAATTGTATCTGCACCTCGTAGCTGAGGTTGCCTATTTCATCCAAAAAGATAGTGCCGCCGTTGGCAGCAACGAACGCGCCCGTCTTGTCGGTCAGCGCACCGGTAAAGGAACCTTTTACATGGCCGAAGAATTCGGAAGCCGCCAGCTCTTTGGGGATAGCTCCGCAGTCAATGGCTATGAACGGTTGTTTGGCGCGGCGGCTCAACTTATGGATGCGTTGCGCCACATACTCCTTGCCTGTTCCGCTGGCCCCGTTGATGAGGACGGACATGTTGGTGGGAGAAACCAGGTTCACATAATTATAAAGTTGCCTGGCGGCATCGCTTTCGCCTTCCAGGTAGTCGGATGAAGCGTTCTCTGCACCTTTCCGGCAGGGATTTCCATTGCTTTCGGAACGCATGGTCTGTTTGGACGAAACAGACGGTCTGTTTGGGTCGAACGCATGGTCTGTTTGGGTCGAACGGATGGTCTGTTCCGAAGCAACGGATGAGGACTTCAGGGCTTCATCCATTTTCTTCAATAACTCGTCGGGGTTTACGGGTTTTGCAATGTAGTCGCATGCGCCCAGTTTCATGGCTTGCACGGCAGACTGTATGTCGGCATAGCCCGTCATGATGATAAGAGGGATGTGCAGGGAATGTTCTCCCAGCCACTTCAGCAAATCTATGCCGTCGCGGTCGGGCAGGCGCAAGTCGGACAGTATCAGGTCCACCGTCTCGGCTTCGATATGCTTCTGGGCACGGGCTATACTGCTTGCCGAACTGACTTGGAATCCTTTTTTGCCAAGCCATGTTTTCAATATCATGCCGTAAGTGATATCATCTTCTACGATTAATATGGATTTCATCCCTTCTGCTTTTTATCTCTTTTATGGCACAAAGGTAAATCGTTTTGTCCGATTTTAGTATATTTGCAGGCTTAAATTAAACAAAAAGACAGATGAAAAGAAATCTCATTGTATTATTAACCATACTGGTATGCGGCCTGACGGCCTGCAAACCGGGACAAAAGAAAGACGGAAATATGGAAAAAGAAACGAAGTTGAAGATTGAGACAAGTGCGGGTGACATCATCGTGAAACTGTATAACGAAACGCCGAAGCATCGCGATAACTTTATCAAGCTGGCCGAGGAAGGTACTTATGAAGGTACGCTGTTTCACCGTGTCATCAAGGACTTCATGATACAGGCGGGCGACCCCGAATCGAAGAATGCCCCGAAAGGCAAGATGCTGGGAGCGGGCGATGTGGGATACACTGTTCCTGCGGAGTTTGTCTACCCGAAATACTTCCATAAGAAAGGTGCGCTGTCTGCCGCCCGTCAGGGAGATAACGTAAACCCGAAGAAGGAATCGTCCGGTTGTCAGTTCTATATCGTGACCGGAAAGGTGTATAACGATTCTACGCTTCTCGGCATGGAACATCAGATGAACCAGGCACGCCTGAACAATGCTTTCAATGCTTTGGCGCAGAAGCACATGAAGGAAATCTACAAGATGCGTAAGGACGGTGACCAGGAAGGGCTGATGAATCTGCAGGACACGCTTATCGCGCAGGCTGAGGCTCAGGTGGCCGGCGAACCGGAGTTCCGTTTCACGCCGGAACAGGTAAAGGCATATACCACTGTAGGCGGCACGCCGCATCTGGACGGCGAATATACCGTGTTCGGCGAAGTCGTTGAAGGCATGGATGTGGTAGATAAGATACAACAGGTAAAGACAGACCGCAGCGACCGTCCGGAAGAGGATGTGAAGATTGAGAAGGTGACTGTGATTGACTGATAAACAAAATTGCGTCAAACCTTTGGGAAGAGAGCCTCGCTCTGTCACACAAGTATGAAGATAAATAAGCATTGTTTCCCCAACGGCCTGCGGCTGGTACACTACGAGGATACCAGCACGCAGATGGTGGCGCTGAACATCGTTTACGATGTCGGTGCGCGCGACGAGCATCCCGAGCATACCGGCTTTGCCCATTTGTTCGAGCATCTGATGTTCGGCGGTTCGGCGCATATTCCCGATTACGATACGCCTTTGCAGTTGGCGGGGGGAGAAAACAATGCCTGGACCAATAATGACATTACCAATTACTACCTCACCGTTCCGAAGCCGAACGTAGAGACTGCCTTTTGGCTGGAGTCCGACCGTATGCTGGAGCTGGCTTTCAGCGAGCAAAGCCTCGAAGTGCAACGCGGTGTAGTGATGGAAGAGTTCAAGCAACGCTGCCTTAACCAGCCGTATGGCGATGTGGGGCATCTGTTCCGGCCGCTGGCATTCCGGGTGCATCCGTACCGCTGGCCTACTATCGGCAAGGAACTCTCGCACATAGAGCAAGCCACGCTGGACGAGGTAAAGAGTTTCTTCTACCGTTTCTATGCTCCGAACAATGCCGTGCTGGCAGTGACGGGAAACATTTCATGGGATGAAACCGTTAAGCTTACCGAGAAGTGGTTTGCTCCCATACCCCGGCGGGACGTTCCGGTGAGGCAATTGCCGCAGGAGCCGGAGCAAACGCAGGAACGCCGGCTGACGGTAGAAAGAAACGTGCCGCTGGACGCCTTGTTCATGGGCTATCACATGTGCAGTCGCGAGGGTGCGGATTATTACGCATTCGATATTCTGTCCGATATTCTCAGCAACGGACGTTCCAGCCGTTTGAACCGCCGCTTGGTACAGGAACAGAATATCTTTTCCGGTATCGATGCGTACATCAGCGGTACGCGTGATGCGGGTCTGCTGCAAATCAGCGGTAAGCCTGCGGCAGGTGTGTCGTTGGAGCAGGCGGAAGCTGCCGTCCGTAAAGAACTGGAAGAGTTGCAGCGGTCTCCGGTAGACGGGCAGGAACTGGAGAAGGTT
The DNA here is from genome assembly GCF_014287405.1 of Bacteroides sp. NSJ-48. NCBI lineage: Bacteria > Pseudomonadati > Bacteroidota > Bacteroidia > Bacteroidales > Bacteroidaceae > Bacteroides > Bacteroides sp. NSJ-48. Next base: position 9,215 of record NZ_JACOOD010000021.1, read on the forward strand.
AAGAACAAGTTTGAATCTACCCAGATATTCGGCAATATCAACTATCTGAACGTGGCCACAAACCTTGCCTGGTTCGAGCTGACGGGAAAGGCGGAAGATATTGACCTTGAAGTAGAGCGTTATCGCTCCGTTACGACGGAGCAGTTGCATACTGTGGCGCAGCGTACTTTCTGCGAAAGCAATGCCGTAGTATTATATTATAAGAGTGATAAATGACAGTCAAAGGGAGCGTTTTTCGTCTCTTTTCAGGAGGGGAAGGGCGCCGTTTGACGAAACGAAAGTTCCCTGTTAAGGAAACTTCGGTTTCCTTGTTGAGGAAGCTTCGGTTTCCCGTTGAGGAAGCTTCAGTTTCCCATTGAGGAAACTCCCGTTTCCCGTCGGGGGAACTCCCGTTTCCCATTAGGGAAACTTTGGTTTCTTACTAAGGAAATTCTGGTTTCCCGTCAGGGGAACAATGGTTTCTCCCTTTGAAACAAATTTTAGACAATAAGATGATGAATTGGATAGCCGGCTATAAGCAGCATTATAAAGCGTTGATATTTTTGGGACTTCCCATTGTTATCGGACAGGTGGGAGTAATTATTCTCGGTTTTGCCGATACTCTGATGATCGGGCATCACAGTACCGAGGAGTTGGGTGCAGCTTCTTTCGTAAACAATGTATTTACGCTTTGCATCATTTTCAGTACCGGTTTCAGTTACGGGCTGACGCCTATCGTGGGCAGTCTTTACGGCAACCGCCGTTTTGCGGAAGCGGGGCAGGCGTTGCGTTGCAGTTTGGTGGCGAATGTCCTGGTGGCATTGCTCCTTACGTTTATCATGACGGTGGTCTACTTCAACGTGGAGCGCCTGGGGCAGCCCGAGGAACTGATGCCTTTGATAAAACCTTATTACCTGGTATTGCTTGCTTCGCTGGTTTTCGTGATGCTGTTCAACGGCTTCAAGCAGTTTACGGACGGAATCACAGATACGAAGACCGCCATGTGGATATTGTTGGGCGGAAATACGCTGAACATCATAGGCAACTATATCCTTATCAACGGCAAACTGGGCTTCCCAGAGCTGGGGTTGCTGGGAGCAGGCATCAGTACGTTGTTCTCGCGTATTATGATGGTGGTGGTGTTTGCGTTGATTGTGCTGCGCGGTCGCCGCTTTATCCGCTACCGGATCGGGTTCTCCCGCATGGGATGGTCGTTTCCGGTGTTCAAGAAACTCAATGCACTGGGCTGGCCTGTCGGTTTGCAGATGGGAATGGAGACGGCCTCTTTCAGCCTTAGCGCCATCATGGTGGGCTGGCTGGGCACTATCGCTTTGGCATCCCATCAGATAATGCTGACCATCTCGCAATTCACGTTTATGATGTACTACGGTATGGGTGCAGCGGTGGCGGTGCGTGTCAGCAATTTCAAGGGGCAAGACGATATGGAGAATGTACGCCGCTCCACATTTGCGGGTTTCCATCTGATAATGGCTATGGAAGTAGTGCTTATGAGCATCGTTTTTGTGATGCGCGGACAGGTGGGCGGCTGGTTTACGGATAGCGCAGAGGCTTCGGCGCTGGTAGCCTCTTTGTTCTTCCCTTTCTTGATTTATCAGTTTGGCGACGGACTGCAAATCAACTTTGCCAATGCGCTGCGGGGCATATCGGATGTAAAGCCGATGATGGTTATTGCATTTATTTCTTATTTTATTATATCTTTGCCCGTAGGATATTTTTGCGGTTTTGTACTGGGCTGGGGACTGGTCGGCGTGTGGATGGCTTTCCCGTTCGGTCTGACCAGTGCCGGGGTGATGCTGTGGCTGCGCTTCCGCTATAAAACGAGGACGAGATGATGCATGGGGCGATGCTTTGTCACCCTGTCGCTCCATAACTCTTTTATTACCTGTTTATGAATAGTGTATCGAAAGTAAAGATAGCTGTCGGATACACTCTGCTGCTGGGAGTGTTGTTCTTTTCCCTGTTCTTTGTGCACCGGGAGATGGAGCATCTTATGCTTTCCGATAACCGGGACGTGCAGTGGACGGACAGTCTCATTACGCTTCTTCGGAAGAAGGATGCGAACACTATTTACATGCTGCGCGTGTTGAGCGAGACGAACGACAGCATGGTCTCTACCCGGGAGATAGAAAATATTATCGCTACCCGGCAGGATTCGTTTGTGACAAACCAGCGCGTACAGCAGCGCATCATTACGCATCGCGACACGGTGGTTACCAAGCCCAGGAAGAAAGGATTCTTCCGCCGTTTGGGAGAGGTGTTCGTGCCGCCTAAGAAAGATACCGCCATTCAGGTAAAGACTTCCCTCGAATATGCCACGGATACGGTGATTAACGTGTATAATCCGGTGGATTCCCTGCAGGAAAAGCTGCGTGCCGTGGCACAACAGCAGAAGGAGCACATTGCGATTGTACAGCGCCGCAGGCGTACCTTGCAACGCATGGACCGGATGCTGACCGCCCGTATCGACAGTCTGCTGAAAGGCTACGAACAGGAAACCCTGCAGCGTGCCCGCAAAGAGGCGGAGTACCAGCAGTCCGTACGCCATCACTCCATTAAGACAATCAGCGGCATTGCCGTCGGTGCGGTGCTGCTTTCCGTCTTTTTCCTGATAATCATAGGGCGCGACATTACGCGCAGCAACCGCTATCGCCGCGAACTGGAAGAAGCCCGCCGCCGTGCCGAGGACCTGCTGGCCACGCGCGAGAAGATGATGCTTGCCATCACCCACGACTTTAAGGCGCCGCTCGGCTCCATCATGGGCTATGCCGACCTGCTCTCCCGTCTGACGGTGGACGAACGGCAACGCTTCTACCTGGATAATATGAAAACCTCATCGGAACATCTGCTGAAGCTGGTGGTCGATTTGCTCGATTTCCACAGGCTCGACCTTCATAAGGCGGAGATAAACCGGGTCACCTTCCATCCCGCCCGCTTGCTGGAAGAGATTCACGTCAGTTTTGAACCGCTGACTTCTGCCAAAGGCCTGGAGTTGCATTGCGATATTGCTCCCGAACTGGAGAGTACTTACATCTGCGACCCGCTCCGTCTCCGCCAGATTATCAACAACCTGCTGTCCAATGCAGTGAAGTTTGCGGACGAGGGGAGCATAACGATGACGGCGCGTTACGAGGAACGCCGGCTGGTGGTGGCCATTGCCGATACGGGCAAAGGTATGGAACCGGCGGACAGGGAGCGGATTTTCCAGGAGTTTACCCGCCTTCCCGGTGCACAGGGCAAAGAGGGCTTCGGACTCGGTTTGTCTATTGTGCGCATGCTTGTGCTGTTGCTGGAAGGAACGATTGACGTGGACAGTGTGCCGGGCAAGGGAAGTACATTTACGCTGCGTGTTCCCTTGTTCCCCGTACAGGTATCGGAGGATACCGGCGAGAAATATCAGGAGACGGAAACCGGAATTTCTTCCGCTCTTTCAGAGAGCATGCCCGCTTCTTCACAACCTTCGCTCCGTGTGCTGCTGATTGACGACGACCGCATTCAGCTTACGCTTACCGCAGCCATGCTCCAGCATAGCGGCATCGCTTCGGTATCGTGCATGCAATTGGACGAATTGCTGGATGCCCTGCGTTCCGATACCTTTGATGTGTTGCTCACCGATGTACAGATGCCTGCCATCAACGGTTTCGACCTGTTGAAACTGTTGCGTGCATCGAACCTGCCCCAAGCGCAGGCCATTCCCGTGATAGCCGTTACCGCCCGTAGCGATATGAAGCCGGAAGAGTTCAAGGAATATGGCTTTGCCGGCTGCCTGCACAAACCGTTTACGGTGGCGGAACTGTTCCGGGAACTGAATGCGGAAGGTATCGGACAAACATCTGCCGTGCGGAGCGAAGTAGCAGCGGAGACGGTTGAGGCTTCATCGCCGGATGCTCCTTATGATTTCTCAGCACTCACTGCTTTCTCCGGTGACGACCCGGAGGCGGCAAAGTCCATTATGGAGAGTTTCGTTACCGAAACCCGCCTCAATGCCGAACGTTTGCAAAAGGCGGCGGATGCGGCGGATATGGACGAGGTGGCGGCCGTTTCGCACAAGATGATTCCTCTCTTTACGCTGATTGGCGCTACGGAACTGGTGGCGGAGCTTAAAATACTGGAAGGCTTGCGCGGTACTCCTTTTACAGCCGGGCAGAGGCAGCGGGCACTGCGTTCGCTTGCTCTTATCGAGGACATTATCCGCTTGCAGACACGGGCGGATTAGAGTAAGCAATTGCGGTATAAGTGGTCGTAAACACCGGCGCAACATAGTATTTTTCTTTTATTAGGAACTTTATCTCAAAATTAATTGTTTACTTTGTACGAATTAATCGATGACAGCTTGACGTTCCAATGAGAAGAAAATGGTTAAGAGGGGCACTTTGGGTGCTTCTTACTCCTATTATCCTATTTGTAATATTGATGATATTGCTTTACGTGCCGCCCGTACAGAATTTTATACGGAAGCAGGCCACGGCAATAGCATCGGATGCTACGGGCATGAATATCTCCGTAGAGCGGATAGACCTTCGTTTTCCGTTGAACCTGCTTGTACGCGGTGTTCAGGTAGTGCAGCCGGGAAGCGATACTACTGATATCCAACACCCCGATACCTTGCTGAACCTCGGAAGCCTGAACGTCCGCGTACAGGCATGGCCCTTATTGAAAGGAAGGGTAGAGGTGGATGACATCACTTTGCAACGGGTGGCCGTAAACTCTTCCGGCCTGCTGGAAGGCATGCGCATAAAGGGTACGCTCGGACGGTTCTTCCTTGCCAGTCACGGCATAGACCTGAATAAAGAGGATGCCGTACTGAACCGGGTGGAACTGAGCGATACCCACGTGCAGGTGATGCTTGCCGACACTACCGAAACTCCGGAGGATACCACCGAAACCGCCTTGAACTGGCGCGTAGCATTGCATAACCTGAAACTGAAGAATGTGTCGGTGGATTTGCAGATGCCGCTCGACTCCATGTCGCTGGCAGCCACTATCGGGGATGCAAGCATAGAGGATGCCGAAGCCGACCTCAAGCGGCAGTTCTATGGCTGGCGTAAGTTTGCCCTTATGGGGACTTCCGTGAATTACGATACAGGTACAGCCGTTCCTGCCGAGGGCTTTGACGCTTCGCACATCGCATTGCGCGATATCCGTATCGGCATAGATTCGGTGATGACCTGCGGCCGTGACATGAATGCCGTTATCCGAGAGTTCTCCATGTACGACCGTTCCGGGCTGACGGTGACTTCCCTGACCGGACGCCTCTTTGCCGACTCAGCCGTTATCCGTGTTCCCTATTTGCAGCTCAAGACCCCGCACAGCGAGATGAACCTGACGGCGCAGACCTATTGGAAACTTGTCGATATACCCACTACCGGACAGTTGTCCGCCCGCTTTAACGCCAATATCGGCAAGCAGGATGTATTGCTCTTTGCCGGCGGACTGCCCGAAACTTTTAAAGAGGCTTATCCTTTCCGCCCGTTGGTAATCCATGCCGGTACGGAAGGCAATCTGAAACAGATGCAGATTTCCCGTTTCATGGCCGAACTTCCCGGCGCTTTCTCATTGAGCGGCGGCGGTGAGTTGTGGAACCTTACGGATAGCCTGAAGCGTAGCGGAGGGCTTGACTTTGAGATGCAGACGCAAGACCTTAATTTCCTCACCGGGCTTACCGGGGTCACTCCCGACGGCTCTATCGTTGTGCCCGACAGTATGAACCTCGTAGCGCGTCTCGGGCTCGACGGGCCTCAATGCAATGCCCTGCTCAAAGTGCAGGAGGGCAAAGGCAATCTGAATCTGGATGCCGCTTACAACCTGTCTACCGAGGTCTATCATGCAGACCTCGCCATAGATGCCTTGCAGCTTCATCATTTCCTGCCCAAAGATTCTGTTTATGCACTTACTGCGCATGTTGCCGCCAAAGGCAGGGGAGTGGATATGACTTCCCGTCAGACGACGGCTCTTGTGGAAGCCAAACTGGACGAACTGCAATATGCTCGCTGGAATCTGTCGGGTGTGAACCTGAATGCGGGGTTGAAATCTGCGGTAGCTTCTGTACGGTTGACGAGCGATAATGAACTGTTGAAGATGCAGTCTGAAGCTGACCTTCGTCTCGACCGTAAATATATGGACGGCAGACTGAACATGAAAGTAGAGGAACTGGACTTGTATAATCTGGGAATCGCATCCGAACCTTTGGAACATCCCGTTGCGTTCAATCTGGGAGCGGAAGCGCGTCGCGATTCCATTAAGTTGCGGATGGATGCCGGCGATATGGATTTGCAGTTCCGTGCCCGCAGCACGTTGGAGGAGTTGTTGGGGCAGTCGGACAAGTTCGTAGCCATTCTGACGAAACAGATAGAGGAAAGACGCCTTGACCATGCCGCCTTGCGGCAGGTATTGCCCTCGGCGGGCATGAAGTTGACGGCTGGGCAGGCCAATCCGGTCAGCTATTTCCTGAAAACAAAAAACATAAGTTTCAATGACTTCACCCTTCGTTTCGGAAGTACGCCGGCACGGGGCATCAACGGACGGACCGCCGTTCACGGATTGCGTGTGGACTCGTTGCAGCTCGATACGGTTTTCTTTGCCGTGAAGCAGGATACTTCCCGGATGATGCTGCAAAGCGGGGTGATTAACGGACCGAAGAATCCGCAGTTCGTATTCCGCAGTACGCTGACCGGTGAGATTCGCAGTGAAGATGCCGAACTGACCGTGAATTATGTGGACGGAAAAGGACAGACGGGAGTGCTGTTCGGCGTCAATGCCCGCCCGCTGACGGAGGGACATGGCAAAGGCAACGGAGTATTGCTTAATCTGACGCCTGCCGAACCGGTTATCGCATACCGTAAGTTCCATTTCGTAGACAACAGCAATTGGATATATCTGCATAACAACATGCGCGTCTATGCCAATATCGATATGGATAGTGACAACGGTTTGGGCTTCCGTATGCAGTCGGACAAGAACGACAGCATTTCATTGCAGAATATGAACGTGGAGTTGAGCCGTTTCCAACTGGGCGAACTGAGCGAGGTGCTTCCTTATATGCCCCGTCTCACCGGCTTGTTCTCTGCCGAGGCGCAGTATATACAGACCCCTACTTCCTTGCAGGTTTCAGCCGAAGCCAATATCGATGAACTGACCTATGAGCGGCAGCATGTAGGAGACATCGGTATGGGAGCCACATGGCTGCCGGGCGATAAGGGCGCTACGCATTATCTGAATACATATTTCAGTTATGACAACCGGGAAGTGATGACTGCCGACGGCATACTGACAAAGAAGAACGGAAAGGACACGCTGGAAGTGACTACCTCTTTTGAACACTTCCCGATGAAGATTGCCAATGCTTTTGTGCCCGACCAAATGATCTCCTTTACCGGCGACCTCGATGGCGGGATGTACATCTACGGACCGTTGGAGAAACCCAGGATGCACGGAGATATCACGCTGGACAGCGTATCGGTATATGCCCGTCAGGCAGGGGCCCGCTACTGGTTTGACGACCGTCCCGTGCAGATTAAGGATAACCAACTGATATTTGATAAGTTTGCCATTTATACCACCAGCAAGAATCCGTTTACCATTAACGGCAAGGTGGACTTCCGCAATTTGGAACGTCCTACGGCGGACTTGAAGTTGCTGGCGGAGAACTATACGCTGCTGGATGCACCTCGCACCCGCGAAAGTCTTATCTACGGCAAGATATTTGTCGATTTGAACGCTACGGTACGAGGGCCTTTGGATGCCCTGACCATGCGCGGTAACATGAACCTGCTGGGCAATACGGATGTTACCTATGTACTGACGGACTCACCGTTGACGGTGGAAGACCGCCTTGAGGGTTTGGTAACCTTTACTTCTTTTGCCGATACGGCTTCGGTGGGCACTGATGAGGCTCCCGCCATGTCTTTGGGCGGTATGGATATGATTATGTCCGTACATATCGACAATGCCGTGCGCCTGCGCGCCGATTTAAGTCCCGACCGCAGTAAATTCATTGAATTGGAAGGCGGCGGAGATTTGAACATGCAGTATACTCCGCAAGGCGATATAAGCCTTACCGGACGTTATACACTTTCGGGCGGAATTATGAAGTATTCGCTTCCTATCATTCCGTTGAAGGAATTCCAGATTAACAACGGCAGTTATGTGGACTGGCGAGGCGATCCGATGAACCCGACGCTGAACCTGAAAGCGACGGAGCGTATGCGCGCTTCGGTAGCCGATGGTGACGACGGTGGTTCGCGCGTGGTGAATTTCGATGTGTCCATAGCTATAAAGAATCGCCTTGACGCTCCCGAACTTATTTTCGATATAACGGCGCCGGATGATGCCACCATTGAGAATGAGTTGCAGGCTATGGGAGCCGAGGAGCGCAGCAAACAGGCCATTGCCATGCTGGCGACCGGTGTTTATATGAACAGTGGTGTCAAAGGCGGCGGATTGTCTATGGGCAGTGCTTTGAACAGTGTTATCCAAAGTCAGATCAACTCATTGGCAGGCTCGGCTTTCCAAAGCATCAACGCAAGTTTCACTATGGGTATGGAAGACCGTACGTCAGCCGAAACGGGTGACAAGCAGACGGATTATAGCTTCCGCTATTCGCAGCGTCTTTTCAACGACCGTGTGCAGATTGTCATCGGCGGTAAGGTGACAACCGGCGCCAATGCCACGAATGATGCGGAATCGTTTATCGACAATATTTCGCTTGAGTACCGCCTTGATACGTCCGGTACGCGCTATGTCCGTGTGTTCTATGACAAGAACTACGAGAGTGTGCTCGACGGGGAAATAACGGAAACCGGAGTCGGTCTTGTGCTTCGTCGCAAAATGGACCGCCTGGGCGAACTTTTTATCTTCAGGAAAAAGAAGAAGCAAACTGTAGAATGATATGAAACGACTGATAGTATATATGGCGGGCATACTGTTGCTGGCAGGATGTTCCACAACCAAGCATTTGCCGGAAGGTGAAATTCTGTATACGGGACAAAAAAAGATGATTGTCGAGAACCGCAGTACCACTCCGGTAGGCGAGACTGCCATGGAAGAGGTTGAAGCGGCGCTTGCCACTGCTCCGAACAATTCTTTGCTGGGTAGTTCCACTATTCGCATACCTTTTCCTATGGGGTTATGGATTTACAATGGCTTTGTGAAATATGAGAAAGGCTTTGGCAGGTGGATATTCAACCGCTTTGCGGCAAAGCCCGTACTGATGTCCACTGTCAATCCCGATATCCGGCAGAAGGCGGCCGCCAATTTATTGCGCGATTACGGCTACTTTAACGGAACGGTCAGCTATAAAACGTTCATCGATCCGAAGGATTCTTTGAAAGCAAAGCTGCAATATACGGTGGATATGCGCAACCCTTATTTTATCGATACGGTTTATTATCACGGTTTCAGTGAGCGTACCTTGCGCATTATGAATATGAGCCGGCGCCGTTCGCTTATCAGTCCGGGAGAACAGTTCAACGTGACCGACCTCGACGGAGAACGTACCCGTATCAGTACTTTGTTGCGCAATGTAGGGTGCTATTATTTCCGTCCCGATTATCTGACTTATCAGGCGGATACGACCTTAGTGCCCGGCGGACATGTTGCCATGCGCATGGTTCCTGCTCCCGGCATGCCTTCCGTTGCCGAGAAACCGTTTTATGTAGGCAAGAAAGCTTTTTATCTGTATGGCAAGCAGGGACAGACCCCTAATGACAGTATCGACTACAAAGGCCTTCGCTTCTATTATCACGATAAGCTGCGGGTACGTCCCAATATGATTTACAGATGGCTGAACTATCAGGCGTATCGTCAGAAACGTCAGGTGCAGGACAGTACGGGTATTTCCCGCAGACGCTCCATGCAGAGTCTTTACAGCCTTTATCGCCAGACCCGCGTGCAGGAACGTTTGAACAATGTAGGCATCTTCCGTTATCTTGAGATGCAGTACACCCCGCGTGATACGACATTCGTGTGCGATACGCTGGATGTGAATATTCATGCGGCACTCGACAAGCCTTATGATGCCGAACTGGACTTCAACGTAAAGATGAAAAGCAATAACCAGACCGGACCGGGAGCTTCGTTCACCGTAACGAAGAACAATGTGTTTGGCGGCGGTGAGGCATGGAATGTAAAGTTGGACGGTTCGTATGAGTGGCAGACGGGTAAAGACCGTTCTTCGCTGATGAACAGTTATGAAGTGGGGTTGTCTACCTCGCTTATGTTTCCGCGCGTGGTCTTCCCTCGCTTTGGCGACAAGGAGTATGACTTTCCGGCCACTACGACTTTCAAACTGTACATCGACCAGTTGAACCGTGCCAAGTATTATAAACTGCTGGCGTTTGGCGGAAACGCTACATACGATTTCCAGCCGAAGCGTACGAGCAAGCATAGTTTTACACCGTTCAAACTCACGTTCAACGTACTTCGCGACCCTACGGAAGCCTTCAAGGAGTTGCAGGCGGAGAATCCTGCACTCTACGTCAGCCTGCGCGACCAGTTTATTCCGGTCTTTGAGTATATGTACACCTACGACAACGCATCTTTGCCAGGTGTGCGCAATCCTATCTGGTGGCAGACGACAGTGAGCTCGGCTGGTAACCTTACTTCGTGCATTTATCGTATTTTCGGAAAGTCGTTCAAGGAGAAGGACAAAAAGCTGCTGGGTGTTCCTTTTGCACAGTTCCTGAAGGTAAACAGCGAATTCCGCTATCATTATAAGATAGACAAGAACCAGATGATTGCCTCGCGCATTGCCGGCGGCGTGATATGGTCATACGGAAATGCGTTGGCGGCTCCTTATACCGAACAGTTCTATATCGGTGGCGCCAACAGTGTGCGTGCTTTTTCTGCACGTAGCATAGGTCCGGGCAGTTATGCTCCGGATAAGGAAAATAAGTATTCTTTCATCAATCATGTGGGTGATATACGTATGGAAGCTAATGTTGAATACCGCTTCCGCATTATCGGAGATTTGCATGGAGCCGTATTCTTGGATGCCGGTAATGTGTGGCTGATGCGTAAGGATGAGTCCCGTCCAGGCGGCGAGTTCACTTTAAAGAACTTTGCCAGACAGATAGCTTTGGGTACGGGAGCCGGTTTGCGTTATGATATGGACTTTCTGGTTTTCCGTCTGGATTGTGGAGTGGGGTTGCACGATCCGTATGATACCGGTAAGTCGGGATACTATAATATTCCCAAGTTCAAGGACAGTCTTGCCTTGCATTTCGCTATCGGTTATCCGTTCTAAGGCAAACTGTGGGTTTGGGGCTGACAATAGTGAAGAATTGTGGCTAATAAGCAAACTAAAAGTAGAAGTATCTGCCATTGAGGCGGAGTTTTGTACGATTATGGAAAAGAATGGACTGAAATCTTCCTTTTTCTGATATAAATTTTACTACTTTTGTGCCTGTTATCAACCATGATACACTAACCTTTTTAAATAATAACTAATATGAAACCAACTTTATTCTTATTGGCAGCCGGCATGGGCAGCCGCTATGGTGGCCTGAAGCAATTGGACGGACTGGGGCCTAATGGCGAAACTATTATGGATTATTCTATTTACGATGCTATCAAGGCCGGATTCGGTAAGCTCGTTTTTGTTATCCGTAAAGATTTTGAACAAGACTTCCGCGATAAAATCATATCCAAATACGAAGGTCATATCCCGTGCGAATTGGTGTTCCAGGAACTGGATGCACTTCCCGAAGGATTTACGTGTCCGGCCGACCGTACCAAACCTTGGGGAACCAACCATGCCGTAATGATGGGTGCCGATGTGATAAAGGAACCGTTTGCCGTTATCAATTGCGATGACTTCTACGGTCGTGATTCTTTCCAGGTGATGGGCAAGTTCCTGTCTGAGCTTCCCGAAGGCTCCAAGAATGTATATTCGATGGTAGGATTCCGCATCGGCAATACATTGAGTGAAAGCGGTACGGTGTCTCGCGGCCTTTGCAGCACTGATGCAAATAATCTGCTGACTTCTGTCGTAGAACGTACCAAAATTCAGCGTATGGACGGTGAAGTGAAATATATTGATGATAACGGTGAGTGGACTGCCACTCCCGATACAACTCCGGTCAGTATGAATTTCTGGGGCTTTACTCCCGATTACTTCGCTTACAGTCAGGAATTCTTCAAGACGTTCCTCAGCGATTCGAAGAATATGGAGAACCTGAAGAGTGAATTCTTTATTCCTTTGATGGTGGATAAACTGATTAATGACGGTACTGCTACGGTTGAAGTGCTTGATACGAACAGCAAGTGGTTCGGGGTGACTTATCCGGAAGACCGTCAGAGCGTAGTCGATAAGATTAAGGCATTGGTGGATGCGGGAGAATATCCGGCTAAGCTGTTCTAAGAAAGTTTTTTAAGTTAAATAGGGATGTGTCAAAGTCCGGAGAAATATTCTTCAACTTTGGCACATCCTTTTTTTTAATCGGAAGCTACGGCTGTTTATTGTACCTTTTTGCGGACAACATATTCTTTTCTTCCGTCGTTTACTTTGTGCATGTCTTCACAGACTTTGCCATCCCGGATGACTTCATAGCCGTTGGCTATATAGGATTCCTTATCATCCATATTGGGCTTGAAAGGATTGAAATTGATGAAAGTCCCTCCATAAACTTTTATGTCGGCGGTTTCCTTGCTTGCATTTTGAATATTCAGTACCCAATATCTGCCATTCTCATTGTCGGGCGTACCGTATTTAGCTGATTCGAATGTTCCACCATAAATATTGATTTTTCCGTTTTCACGTGCATAAATCAAGTCTATTTGAGTATTCTTTTTCTGTGTATTGTAGTAAGAACCGCCGTAAATGTTGATCACTCCGTTTTTTCTGGCTTCGGCGGTCATGCGGTAACCGTCTTCATTTGCTGTTTGGGATGCATCGCATTGGACATTGCCGTTGCCGGAAATATTCAGGATGCCATTGGTTGCAATGAATATTTGGGTATAAGGCATCCCATCTTGTATGATTTCTGATTTATTGATAATATTATGCCCATTCAAGTCTATGGAAATTTTTGCGTTGGCATTCAATGAAGCGGGTTTGGTAATTTCTATATTATTATTAAGCGCTATGTCTATATCGGCTCCATCTTGTACATAGTCCATTACACTCATATCGGAGAATGTGCCGCCGTTGACGCTGATATCGATTGTGTGTTTGGATTCTGCCTTTTTAGTGAGGACCGGGGAAGTTCCGTTTGCGGTGAAAGTTCCACCGCTGATAGTCACATCACAATTGCCATAAGTGTTCTGTTTGCCGTTACCGATGGAGATAACCGCATTACCGGTATTGCCTGTTCCATCTTTCCAGTCACCTGTCGAACCGTTGTTCCTGCAGGTTATTTGTGCGCTGCCTTTAATTTCCAATGAGCCGTTACGCATGCCGATGCCGCCGCATGCCCCGATGATAGTGCCGCCGGAAATGATTGTTTTACCTGATTGGGGAAGATAAATGGCGTAATCGGCTGTAGAAATCAGTTCACCGCCTTCAATCTTGATTTCAGAGTTTTGTGTCTTATCGTTGCCATTACCGGCTAAGGCGAACCAGCCGGCTTCTATCTTGCCACCTGTCATGGTGAAGTCGCCGCCGTCTGTCAGGGCGATTCCGAATTGTCCTTTATTGGTAGCGTCATTTCGTACAGTATTGATATAACCGCTTTCCATAGTCAGGTGTGCATTTTCTCCGGAAACCTTGATTATACCGGTATCGTAACTGCCGGCTTTATAATCCTCACCAGCGATGATTTTTCCGTTTCCTTTGTTGTCTTTGATAGTAAGTTTGCCTTTTATGGTGATTCTACCGTTTTCGTTGGTGCTATTGCTTGCTGTAACGGTATATCCGTTCAAGTCCAGTGTTGAGGTCTTGTTTTCGGGTACGATAATACATGCGTTTGTGATGTCGGTATGGGCTGTGAGTATATAATTTTCACCGTTGGCTAAGGCTGCTTTCATTTCATAGGCAGTTGCGTCTATCACTGTAAAGCCCGTTGTGTTTTGAGGAAGTGTTGCGCCTGCCTCCTTGATGATATAAACCGGAGATGTGAGGGTTTCCGCTTTAGAGATGGTTTTGATGTTGCCTTCCACTCTAACATTGCCGCCTTCTACAACGAGTTCGTTTACAGTGACACCTTTCGCTATGACTAAGGTATTGGCTGCTGTTTTGGCAATTACTTTTCCGTAGATGGCTTCACTTGTTTCAGTTGTGGTCAGCACTACAGTAGTTTTGGGCATGGTGATGGTAAAGTTGGGGGCGGCTGTACTGTTTTCGACTTTGGGTATGGAAACGGTAACGGTGTTGATTGCGGTGGCCGGACTTGCCGTACTGTTGCTGGCATCTTTCAGCTCCAGTGTTCCGCTTGCCGTTGTCGGGGGAGTGGTCAGAGATAGATTCACATTTGAATTGGCATATACCGGAATGGCGATAGAGGGGGTGGAGGCGGCATCAATAGTTCCCGTTATCTCTATGTCAGTGGTCACAGGGATGGCTTGGTCGTCAGTAGGAATAGCTTCCATGATAGCCTCGTTAATGTTGCCGTCGCTCGCGTTGATTTCTGTATAGTCGAAAGTGGCAGAATATACTCCTGCGCGTACTATCGTGAGGTCTTTCCATTCTTTGGACGTATATGCTTCTGTGCCGTCGGCATTCTGCAGTGTGACGGAAAGTACGCTGTATGTTCCTACAGGGATAGGAATGTAGAAGGTTCGTAATCCTGCCTCTGCTTGTCTCAGGTTGATGGTTATGGTTTTGGAACCAGTCGCTTCTATTGCCAGGATGGGATTGGTTGCTTTTAAATCGGCTTTGCAGATTTCGGCGATAGCCTTGTCGGCCGTAATAACGAACTTTTTGGCTGTGGTAGGTACGTTACTGCCTGTTTTGAGTTTCAGCAATCCTGTAAGGTGCTTGAAAATAAGGTCGTTTTCAAGCCTTGAGGCATCGGCGTACATAGGACCGTTGCTTGCTTCGGTATAGGTGAGTTCTTCCGGAAGTTCCATCGTAACGGTTGTTTCATTTATCGACATTTTGTCTTGATGCGGATATACGGCGTAGGATGGGGTTGCCCCGCCTTCTAATTTTCCGGTAAAGGTAACACTACTACTGGTACCGTCTGCGTTCGGGCAGGTGAACTTTGTGATGTTGGGAGTGCTTTTACCTGTCGGAATGTGGAATATGCCGAATGCATCATTCTTATTCCATACTCCTTTTCCACTTTCGGTGATTGAAGTGCGTGTGTAGGTACTGACCCCTTCGATAGAGGCTGTAATGGCAGTGATGTCTTTTTGAGGACTTTCTGTCGGATCATCGTCACTGCATCCAAATGCAGTCAGCGCTATTGTCATCATGCAGGTTGCTTTTAAAAAATGTTGCAATTTCAACATAGTTTGATTGTCTGTTGTCATACACATAAAAAATAAGGGTTTAACATAAAAAAACGTGAGTTGCTGTATCTGTTTATCCCCATATCAGGCCTTCGCAATGCCTTGTGCTTGGATAAACAACAGCCACTCACGTCTTATATATGTATAGGCATCTCCTTTTTATAAGAAGAATGTATATAACACAGACGTGAGCGTTGTTGTTATCATCTTCAAGCACAATTCAAAGTTGCGAAGTTTGATATGGGAAGATAACTTCAATAACGCTTTTACTATAATGTAAAAAATGCACTACCACTGTAGCGTATATGACGCAAATATAGTTATTATTTGTTTATTCTGCTAATCTTCTTTATTTTTTAGGTATTTATTTTTTTCTCTCATTCAGATGGCATATATGGGAAATATTTTGTAGGTATGGTTTTTACTTTGCTGTAGAAAATGGGTGCGGTTCTTTTGGCAGATTTATGGCTTTTTCCTCGTTGTATACTGTTGAAAATCGCTACCTTTGCAGTCTTGAACGATTAATTCATTGACACTATGATATCTGTAGAAGGACTGAAGGTGGAATTTAATGCTACTCCTCTGTTTGAAGACGTTTCTTACGTTATTAATAAGAAAGACCGTATAGCCCTTGTCGGCAAGAATGGGGCGGGCAAGTCCACCATGCTCAAAATACTGGCAGGTATTCAGCAACCCACTTCCGGTGTTGTTGCCGTCCCCCGCGAATGTACTATCGGTTACTTGCCGCAGGTAATGGTTCTCAGTGATGAACGTACTGTGATGCAGGAGGCTGAACTTGCCTTTGAGCATATCTTTGAGATGCAGGCCGACATCGAACGTATGAACCAGCAACTTGCCGAACGTACCGATTATGACAGCGAGGATTATCAGAAGCTGATAGACCGCTTTACCCACGAGAACGAACGCTTTCTGATGATGGGCGGCACTAATTATCGTGCCGAGGTAGAGCGTACTCTTCAGGGGTTGGGCTTTTGCCGGGAAGACTTCGACCGCCCTACGAGTGAGTTCTCCGGCGGCTGGCGTATGCGTATCGAACTTGCCAAGTTGTTGTTGCGCCGTCCCGACGTATTGTTGCTCGATGAACCTACGAACCACCTCGACATAGAGAGCATCCAGTGGTTGGAGAACTTTCTCTCCACCCGTGCCAATGCAGTGGTACTTGTCAGCCACGACCGTGCTTTCCTGAATAATGTCACTACCCGTACTATTGAAATAACCTGCGGGCGTATTTATGATTATAAAGTGAAATACGATGAGTTTGTGACGCTTCGCAAGGAACGCCGTGAACAGCAGCTCCGCGCTTATGAAAACCAGCAAAAACAGATACAGGATACGGAAGAGTTCATCGAGCGCTTCCGCTACAAAGCTACCAAAGCCGTGCAGGTGCAGAGCCGTATCAAGCAGCTGGAGAAGATAGAGCGCATCGAAGTGGACGAGGAAGACAACTCTGCGCTGCGGTTGAAGTTCGTTTGCAGCAGCCGTAGCGGTAACTATCCTGTTATTTGTGAAGATGTAGCCAAGGCGTATGGCAACCATGTCATATTCCACGATGTAAATCTCACCATAAACCGTGGTGAGAAGGTGGCTTTTGTAGGTAAGAACGGTGAGGGTAAGTCTACACTTGTAAAGTGTATCATGGACGAGATTACGGATTATACCGGAAAACTTACTTTGGGACACAACGTGCAGATTGGCTATTTTGCTCAGAATCAGGCGCAGTTACTGGATGAAAATCTTACGGTATTCGATACCATCGACCGTGTGGCGGTAGGGGATATCCGGCTGAAAATACGTGATATATTGGGAGCATTCATGTTTGGTGGCGAGGCTTCGGACAAGAAGGTGAAAGTGCTTTCCGGCGGAGAGCGTACCCGTCTTGCCATGATTAAGCTGTTGCTGGAACCGGTGAATTTCCTGATTCTCGATGAACCTACGAATCATCTCGACATGCGCTCGAAGGATGTGTTGAAGGAAGCTATCCGCGATTTTGACGGTACGGTGATAATTGTCAGTCACGACCGTGACTTTTTGGACGGTCTTGCGACTAAGGTATATGAGTTCGGTGGCGGATTGGTGAAGGAGCACCTCGGAGGTATCTACGATTTCCTGCAGAAGAAGCAGATAGAGAGCCTGAATGATTTGCAGAAATCGCCTTCTTTGTCTTCTTCACCGTCTGCGGAAAAAACGGTTGCCGGCGGCAATGCCGGGGCAACGGTTGCACAGCCTTCCGCTGCGAAGCTTTCTTATGAGGAACAGAAAGAACTCAATAAACGGCTTAAGAAACTGGAACGCCGTGTAGCAGATTGCGAGGCAGAGATAGAGCAGACGGAAGCGGCCATTTCCATTCTCGAAGCTAAAATGGCTACGCCGGAGGGCGCTTCGGATATGGCGCTCTACGAACAGCATCAGAAACTGAAAACCCAACTGGACAGTGTGATGGAAGAGTGGGATGCAGTTTCCTGCGAGTTGGAAGAAGCAAGGAAATAATAACATTTATTTTATATAAGTATGAGAGTATTTCATTTTTTACCCATTGCAGCATTCTGTCTGATGACAGGCGCTTGCAGCACCGGCAAGAAGCAGGCTGAGCTCACAGCCGGCATTCAGTTTGCCAATCTCGACACAACGGCCTTGCCCGGAACGGATTTCTACCAATACGCTTGCGGCGGTTGGATGAAGAACAATCCTATTCCCGCCGAGTATTCACAGTATGGCTCTTTTACCATCCTTGCGGAAAATAACCGTAAGCAGATTCAGGGACTCATCGAGGAGCTGGCTGCCACGCAGCACGAAGCCGGTAGCGTAGCTCAGAAAGTTGGTGATTTGTATAAAATCGTAATGGACAGCGTGAAGCTGAACAAAGACGGTGTGGCTCCCATTAAAGCAGAACTTGACCGCCTCGGTGCATTGAAGGACCGGAAAGAGGTTTATGCATTGCTGGGCGAGATGCAGAAGAAAGGAATTGTAGCTTACAATGTCTTGTATGTAGGCGCTGATGAAATGAACAGCAGCATGAATGCCGTACAGTCTTATCAGGCCGGCTTGAGCATGGGCGAGCGCGAATATTATTTGGAGAATGATGAGGCTACCGCCAAGATACGCAATGCTTTTCGTGCGCATGTACAGAAGATGTATCAATTGGCAGGGTTTGATGAGGCTGCTGCCAAGAAAGGCGTAGAAGTGGTGATGGATGTGGAAACACGTCTTGCCAAAGCTTTCCGTTCGCGTACGGAGTTGCGCAATCCGCATGCCAATTACAACAAGATGACTTTGGAAGAACTGAAGAAGAATTATCCTACTTTTGATTGGGATGCTTATCTGTCAGCTTTGGATTTAAAAGATGTGCAAGAAGTTATCGTAGGTCAGCCCGCCTCTCTGAAGGCTGCTGCAGAAATTCTGGATACTCTTCCTCTTGAGCAACAAGGTCTCTATTTGCAATGGAAACTGATTGACGCTGCCGCAGGTACTCTGAATGACGCTATGGCCGAACAGAACTTTGATTTCTATCAACGTACCATGAGCGGTACGCAGGAAATGCAACCTCGCTGGAAGAGAGCGGTCAGCACTGTAAGTTCTGCTTTGGGTGAAGCGGTAGGCCAGATGTATGTAGAGAAATATTTCCCAGCCGCAGCCAAAGAACGTATGGTGACTTTGGTGAAGAACCTGCAGGAAAGCTTGGGTGAACGCATCAAAAACCTTGCTTGGATGGGCGATTCTACCAAAGTGAAAGCTTTGGATAAACTGGCTACTTTCCATGTGAAAATAGGTTATCCTGATACATGGAAAGATTATTCTACATTGGAAATCAAGGATGATTCGTATTGGGCGAATATGGAGCGTGCCAACGAATGGAGCCATGCAGAGATGGTGGCTAAAGCCGGCAAGCCGGTAGATAAAGACGAATGGCTGATGACTCCGCAAACCGTAAACGCTTATTATAATCCTACAACGAATGAAATCTGCTTCCCAGCCGGTATTTTGCAATATCCGTTCTTTGACATGAATGCGGACGATGCCTTCAACTATGGCGCTATCGGAGTGGTAATCGGTCATGAAATGACGCACGGCTTTGACGACCAGGGACGCCAATACGATAAGGACGGCAATTTGAAAGACTGGTGGACTGAGGAAGATGCCAAACGTTTTGATGAGCGTGCACAGGTGATGGTGAATGTTTTCGACAGTATCGAGGTTGCTCCGGGTGTATATGGTAACGGCCGTATGACTTTGGGTGAGAATATTGCTGACCACGGCGGTCTGCAGGTTGCTTATCAGGCATTTAAGAAAGCTACGGCGGCCAATCCGCTGCCTGTAATGAATGGTCTTACTCCCGAACAGCGTTTCTTCCTTGCTTATGCAGGCGTATGGGGAAACAATATCCGTCCGGAAGAAGTGTTGAACCGTACCAAGAGCGATGTTCACTCATTGGGTAAGTGGCGTGTCAACGGTGCTTTGCCGCAAATCGGCGCTTGGTATGAGGCTTTCAATATAACAGAGAATGACCCGATGTTTGTGCCGGTGGACAAACGGGTTTCTATCTGGTAACAGAGCGGTTGTTATAAAAGATTTCAGTCCCGTTGGAAAGGTGTGGATACCTTTTCAACGGGACTTTTTCTGCATCATTGTACAAAGGTATCGGAATTAATAATGAGTTCCTTTTTTAATTATACCTAATTTATTGTGTATGAATGTATGTGTGAATAAACAAAATTAGTAACTTTGCATTCCGAATAGTAAAATGTACGCATTACTTTAATACGCAAATCCATGTCTGAAACTAAAAGAATCAAAACAGCTCTGGTATCCGTTTACCACAAAGAAGGTTTGGACGAAATCATTACCAAACTGCATGAAGAAGGTGTAGAGTTCCTTTCAACCGGCGGAACTCGTCAATTTATAGAATCTTTGGGTTATCCCTGCAAGGCAGTGGAAGACCTTACCACATATCCTTCCATTCTGGGTGGACGCGTTAAGACTTTGCATCCGAAGATATTCGGAGGTATCCTTTGCCGCCGCGGATTGGAACAAGACATGCAACAGATAGAGAAATACGAGATTCCCGAAATAGACCTTGTTATCGTTGACCTGTATCCGTTTGAAGCCACCGTTGCCAGCGGTGCCGAAGAACCGGCTATTATTGAGAAAATTGATATAGGCGGCATTTCTTTGATACGTGCCGCTGCCAAGAATTACAATGATGTGGTTATCGTTGCTTCACAGGCTCAATACCAGCCTCTTCGCGATATGCTGATGGAGCACGGAGCTACCACTTCACTCGAAGAACGCCGTTGGTTTGCCAAAGAGGCGTTTGCCGTATCTTCTCATTACGATTCGGCTATCTTCAACTATTTCGATGGCGAAGAAGGGTCTGCTTTCCGTCAGTCCGCCAACAACCAAAAGACTTTGCGGTATGGTGAGAACCCGCATCAGAAAGGTTATTTCTATGGTAACATAGATGCTATGTTCGACCAGATACACGGTAAGGAAATCTCTTATAACAACCTGCTCGATATCAACGCTGCCGTTGACTTGATTGATGAATTCACAGATACTACTTTCGCTATCCTGAAGCATAACAATGCCTGTGGTCTGGCTTCACGTCCCACGGTATTGGAAGCTTGGACAGACGCGCTTGCCGGCGATCCGGTATCCGCATTCGGCGGTGTGCTCATCACAAATGCCGTGATAGACAAGGCTGCTGCCGAGGAAATCAACAAAATATTCTTTGAAGTTATCATAGCTCCCGATTATGATGTGGATGCACTGGAAATTCTCGGTCAGAAGAAGAACCGCATCATTCTGGTGCGCAAGCAGGCTGCTCTGCCCAAGAAGCAGTTCCGTTCTTTGCTGAACGGTGTGCTGGTGCAAGACCGTGACCTGAAGGTGGAAACTCCCGAAGATTTGAAAACCGTAACGACCAAGGCTCCGACTGCGGAGGAAGTTGAAGATATGCTTTTCGCAAACAAGATTGTGAAGAACAGCAAGTCCAATGCTATCGTACTGGCTAAAGGCAAGCAACTGCTGGCAAGCGGTGTGGGACAGACCAGCCGTGTAGACGCTTTGAAGCAGGCTATTGAGAAAGCCAAGAACTTTGGTTTTGACCTGAACGGTGCCGTAATGGCAAGTGATGCATTCTTCCCTTTCCCCGACTGCGTAGAGATTGCAGGTAATGAAGGTGTTACGGCCGTTATCCAACCGGGCGGAAGCATTAAGGACGAGCTCTCTTTCAATTATTGCAATGAACATGGCATCGCAATGGTGATAACGGGGTTCCGTCACTTTAAACACTGATTAAATTGAGAATTGAGAATTGAAAATTGAGGAATGATGCTTTCTCCTGCTTTTTAGTTCTCAGTTCCTGATATGAGTGATATTTTTTAATTTTTAATTCTCAATTTTTAATTTACATGGGATTATTCTCTTTTACACAAGAAATAGCGATGGACCTTGGCACTGCCAATACTATCATTACCACAAATGGCAAGATAGTAGTGGACGAGCCTTCGGTGGTGGCGTTGGACCGTCGTACAGACAAGATGATTGCCGTGGGTGAAAAAGCAAAGCTGATGCACGAAAAGACCCATGAGAACATACGTACTATCCGCCCTCTTCGCGACGGTGTGATTGCCGACTTCTATGCCTGCGAGCAGATGATACGCGGACTTATCAAGATGGTGAACAATCGAAACCGTCTGTTTTCCCCTTCGCTCCGTATGGTAATAGGCGTTCCTTCGGGCAGTACGGAAGTAGAGTTGCGTGCCGTGCGCGACTCTGCCGAGCATGCCGGCGGACGTGACGTTTACCTGATATTCGAGCCGATGGCTGCCGCTATCGGTATCGGCATCGATGTGGAAGCGCCGGAGGGTAATATGATTGTTGATATAGGCGGCGGTTCTACGGAAATTGCCGTTATTTCGCTGGGTGGTATCGTTTCCAACAACTCCATCCGTATTGCCGGTGATGACCTCACTGCCGATATTCAGGAGTATATGAGCCGCCAGCACAATGTGAAGGTTAGCGAGCGTATGGCAGAACGTATCAAGATTAACGTAGGTGCGGCCTTGACCGAACTGGGCGAGGATGCTCCCGAAGATTATATCGTTCATGGTCCGAACCGTATTACGGCGCTTCCTATGGAGGTTCCCGTATGCTATCAGGAAGTGGCACACTGTCTGGAGAAGTCCATTTCTAAGATTGAGACTGCTATTCTAAGTGCATTGGAGAATACGCCGCCCGAATTGTATGCCGATATCGTGCACAACGGTATCTATCTGGCAGGTGGCGGTGCTTTGCTTCGCGGACTGGATAAGCGTCTGACCGATAAAATCAACATACCGTTCCACATTGCGGAAGATCCTTTGCATGCCGTTGCCAAAGGTACAGGCGTTGCACTGAAGAATGTCGACCGCTTCTCATTCCTGATGAGATAGGTATGCGGAATCTACTGAACTTTCTTATTAAATACAATTACTGGTTCCTCTTTCTTCTGTTAGAGGTTACCAGTTTTGTTTTATTGTTCCGTTTCAACCATTATCAGCAGAGCGTGTATTTTACTTCGGCAAACGGAGTAGCCGGGAAAGTTTATGAGATTTCGGGCGGCATCAGTTCTTACTTCCATTTGAAATCGGTCAATGAGGACTTGCTCGACCGGAATATGTGGCTGGAACAACGGGTAGCTTTTCTGGAAAAAAGCCTGCAGGAGCAGGGCTTGGATTCCGTAAAACTATATAGTATGGCGCGCCTTGCTCCGGATGATTACCGCATATTCAAGGCGAATGTTATAAAGAACAGTCTGAATAAGGCAGATAATTATATAACATTGGACCGTGGCTCGTCAGATGGTATTCGTCCGGAAATGGGGGTAGTGGATGCAAATGGAGTGGTAGGTATCGTATATAAGACTTCTCCCCGCTATTCGCTGGTTATTCCGTTGCTGAACAGCAAGTCGAGTATCAGCTGCAAGATTGTGGGCAGTGAGTACTTCGGCTATTTGAAGTGGGAAGGTGGAGATTCGCGTTTTGCTTATCTGAAGGACTTGCCCCGTCATGCGGAATTTAATCTGGGTGATACGGTGGTGACCAGCGGCTATTCCACAGTATTTCCTGAAGGAGTTATGGTAGGAACGGTCGATGATATGTCCGATTCCCATGACGGACTTTCATATCTGTTGAAGATAAAGTTAGCTACGGATTTCGGTAAGGTGAGCAATGTGCGTGTCATTTCGCGCAGCGGACAGGAAGAACAGAATATGCTGGAAAAAGAAGGAGAGAAATGATAATCAATTATTTGCATAAGATAGGGTGGTTTGTCGGTCTGGTATTATTGCAGGTGCTGATACTGAACAATGTGCATATTGCAGGATATGCCACTCCGTTTTTATATATATATCTGATATTGAAGTTTGAGTCGGATGTACCCCGTAATGCATTGATGCTATGGGCTTTTTTTCTTGGACTGGCGGTTGATATCCTTTCCGATACTCCGGGAATGAATGCGGCGGCTACGGTGCTTTTAGCCTTTTTGCGCCCTACATTCTTACGCTTGTTCGTGCCTCGCGATACGCTGGATACATTGGTTCCGGCAGTCCGTACAATGGGAATCTCTCCTTTTTTGAAATACTTGGTTGCCAGTGTCTTGGTACATCACGGGATGTTGCTTACTCTTGAATTCTTTTCTTTTGCCCACATAGGTGCGTTATTGCTGAGAATTGTAACAAGCACTTTGCTGACTGTAGCTTGTATAATGGCAGTAGAGGGCATACGGAAGAAGTAAAAAGAGGTTGCAAGTTATGTTACTTGTATTTATAACTCATATGTTGTGATTGAATGAAGGATTATACGCTGGAGAAACGAAAATATGTGATAGGCATGGCGGCTGTCGTCATTGTTCTTATCTACGTGATTCGCCTGTTCGACTTGCAAATCATGACGGATGATTACAAGAAGAATGCGGACAGCAATGCCTTTTTGAATAAGATTCAATATCCTTCGCGTGGAGCTATCTATGACCGTAACGGTAAACTGCTGGTTTTTAACCAGCCGGCATACGATATTACGTTTGTGCCTCGTGAAGTGACGCAGCTCGATACGTTGGATTTATGCCGTGCGTTGAACATCACGTTCGAGCAGTTCCAGAAGCGGATGAAGGATGTAAAGAACCGTTGGATGAATCCCGGTTATTCCAAATATACGCATCAGGTGTTTATGACGCAACTCTCGGCAGAAGAGTGCGGTGTGTTTCAGGAGAAACTATTCAAGTTTCCCGGTTTCTACATCCAGCGGCGTACTATCCGGCAATATACTTACGATGCTGCCGGACATGCGTTGGGGGATATAGGTGAAGTGTCAAAGAAAGATATTGAGGCGGATAATTATTATATCCGCGGAGATTACATAGGC
Source organism: Bacteroides sp. NSJ-48 (assembly GCF_014287405.1). Taxonomy (NCBI): domain Bacteria; kingdom Pseudomonadati; phylum Bacteroidota; class Bacteroidia; order Bacteroidales; family Bacteroidaceae; genus Bacteroides; species Bacteroides sp. NSJ-48. The sequence goes on from NZ_JACOOD010000021.1 coordinate 34,018, forward strand.
AAGCAAGGTATCGAGAAATCTTATGAAAAGTATCTTCGTGGCGAAAAAGGGGTGGAGATTCTGCTTCGTGATGCGCATGGACGTATTCAGGGGCATTATATGGATGGGAAGCTCGACCGTCCCTCTGTGCCCGGTAAGAACCTGACTTTAGGTATCGATATTGAGTTGCAGAGGTTAGGTGAGCGTTTGTTGCAGCATAAAATTGGAGCTATCGTAGCCATTGAACCGGCTACGGGAGAGATACTCTGTATGGTTTCTTCTCCTACTTTCGATCCTCACTTGATGATTGGACGCCAGCGTGGAAAGAATCACCGGATGTTGCAAAGAGACAAGCGGAAACCTCTCCTGAACCGCGCAATCATGGGAGCGTATCCGCCGGGCTCTACTTTCAAGACTGCGCAGGCATTGACATTTTTGCAGGAAGGAATAATCCATGAAGATTATCCTACTTTCCCTTGTGCACACGGTTTCAATTATGGAAGTTTGCATGTAGGCTGTCACGGGCATGGTTCTCCTTTGCCTTTGGTTCCGGCAATAGCCACTTCGTGCAACTCTTATTTTTGTTGGGGGCTGTTCCGTATGTTCAGCGACAAGAAGTACGGTTCTCCGCAAAATGCCATTACCGTATGGAAAGACCATATGGTGTCGCAGGGATTTGGCTATCGCCTTGGTACCGACCTTCCCGGAGAGCAGCGCGGCTTGATTCCTAACGCCAAGTTTTATGATAAAGCATATCGGGGCTCTTGGAACGGACTTACGGTAATCAGTATCGCTATCGGACAGGGAGAAATTCTTGCGACCCCGTTGCAGATAGCCAATTTGGGTGCAACCATTGCCAACCGGGGGCATTTCATTACTCCGCATGTTGTAAAGGAGATACAGGATAATGAGCTGGACAGTATCTACCGTACCCCCCGTGTCACGTCAATCGACCGGGAATATTACGATGAAGTTGTGGAGGGGATGCGTGCCGCTGTTACAGGTAGTACGGGTAGTGCAACCTGCCGTATGGTCGGCACAATCCTGCCGGGTGTAGAGGCATGCGGCAAAACCGGTACGGCACAAAATCGCGGTAAAGACCATTCGGTGTTCATGGGATTCGCTCCGATGAATGATCCTAAGATTGCTATTGCGGTGTATGTGGAAAATGGCGGTTTTGGTGCAACCTACGGCGTCCCTATCGGTGCGATGATGATGGATCAGTACTTGCATGGCAAGTTATCGCCGGAGAATGAGATACGTGCGGAGGAATTCAGCAACCGCGTAATTCTGTACGGAGACGAAGAAAGGTAATAAACAGTCAAACAGTAGCAGTATAAATGGTAAGAAGAGACAGTATATGGAAATCATTGGATTGGGTGACGATTATAATCTACCTGATGTTGATTGTATTCGGCTGGTTCAGTATTTGCGGGGCAAGTTACGACTATGGTGACCGTGATTTTCTTGATTTCTCTACCCGTGCCGGCAAGCAGTTCATGTGGATTGTCTGCTCATTCGGGTTGGGATTTATTCTGCTGATGCTGGAAGACACGCTTTATGATATGTTCTCTTACATTATATATATAGGACTCATTCTCTTGTTGGTTGTCACTATTTTTATCGCTCCTGATACCAAAGGCTCACGGTCCTGGCTGATTTTGGGGCCTGTCAGTCTACAACCGGCTGAATTTGCCAAGTTTGCCACGGCATTGGCGTTGGCCAAGTATATGAGCGCCTATTCGTTCACTATAAAAAGCTGGAAGAGCGCGTTGATGCTGGCTTTCCTTATTCTTCTGCCGATGACGCTGATTATTCTTCAGCGGGAAACGGGGTCTGCATTGGTTTATATGGCTTTCTTCCTGATGCTTTATCGTGAAGGTATGCCCGGAGTAGTGCTTTTCTCCGGTATTTGCGCTGTGGTATATTTTGTGGTGGGTATCCGTTTTGATCAAGTCTTTATTGCAGATACTCCAACACCTATCGGAGAGTTTGTGGTACTGTCGATGATTTTGCTCTTTGCCGGTGGAATGGTATGGGTATATAAGAAGAAATGGGAGCCGGTTCGGAATATCATCGTCGGTTCTTTTATCGTATTGCTTGTCGCTTATCTGGTTTCGGAATATATAACCCCTTTTAATCTGGTATGGGTGCAATGGGGATTGTGTGTGGTTGTAACATGTTATTTATTCTTCCTTGCTTTGAGTGAACGCCATTGGAGTTATTTTCTTATTGGTTTGTTTGCCATAGGTTCGATAGGTTTTCTCTACTCCAGCGACTATTTTTTCAATAAAGTATTGGAACCTCACCAGCAGATTCGCATTAAGGTTCTGTTGGGTATGGAAGAGGACTTGGCAGGAGCGGGATATAACGTAAATCAATCGAAGATTGCTATCGGTTCGGGCGGCCTGACCGGGAAAGGCTTTTTGAACGGTACACAGACCAAACTTAAATATGTTCCCGAACAGGACACGGATTTCATATTCTGTACCGTAGGCGAAGAAGAAGGCTTTATCGGTTCGACGGCTGTATTACTCTTGTTCCTGACTTTGATACTTCGTCTGATAGCGTTGGCAGAGCGGCAGCAGTCCGCATTTGGCAGGGTATACGGGTATTCGGTGCTGAGTATTTTCCTGTTTCATCTTTTCATAAACATCGGGATGGTACTCGGATTGACGCCTGTTATCGGTATTCCGTTGCCTTTCTTCAGCTATGGGGGGTCTTCGTTATGGGGCTTTACGATACTGCTGTTTATATTCCTGCGTATTGATGCGGGGAGAAATAGAAGGTTGGTATAATATTATCGTTGTAATTTGATTCCCACATCATTGATGCCGGGCAGGAGGCTGTCGGGTAATGTATAAGCTACTTTGAAAAGGTATTCACCGGGTTTCCCTATCTTGATGTTTCCTGCGGGAAATGCAGACTGGTATAAACCGCCCCAGCCATCTCCTTTCCATATGCCTTCTTTATCGGCTAAGACGGCTGTCAGTGTATCTGTCTGTAGCTTTTTCAATTCCGGACTGTCATAGCAGACGGATAAGTTGATGTTTTGGTAAGGGTAAGTGCTGCGGTTTCTAATTTCTACGGTCAGGTTGTAATAAGTTTGGGAATCGGGCACAGCGACATTGAAAAGGAGTGTGTCCTGTCGTTTCCAACCCTCTTGCGGAATGGATTGGAATGCATGATATACAGTCTGTTTATCGCAAGCGCCTAATGCGCTTACGATAAACAGCAGTATGATATATCTCAGAGTCTTTGTCTTATTCTTGAGCAGGCTTGTCATTTTGAGCAGGTTTATCTCCCTGAGGTTTGGGCTTGTTGTTGTGAGGACGTTTACGGTTGTTACTATTCCGTGGTGAACGTCTTTCATTTCCTTGCGGCCGTTTTTCGTCTCCCTGCTGTCTGGGCTGCTCTTGTTGTTGCGGAGCGGCAGACTGTTCTCCGCCTTGCGGTCGGTTATTGGGAGTCTTTTTCTTCTTTTTGTTCCGGTTGCCGCCGTTATTTCCATTACCGTTTCCATTGTTGCCGTCTCCGCTGTTCTTGTTCTTGCGGTTACGGTCGAAGCGGGTCAGGCTTTCCTGTTCCAGCAGGTCTACCGGTTTCTTGGGTTCGGTGCGATGTGTCTCTTCCAACAGGCTCTCCGGTTTGATGCCCCTTTTATTCAGGCCGATAACTTCAAAGGCGCGTCTTCCGCTGATAGTAACCAGATTGGCAGGGATACTCTTGTCGGTGGAGTAAGTTATCTGGTTGCTGAGAATGTCGGCTTTAAAGAAATAGAATACGCCGTCTTTGGTTTCCAATTCGATTTCTTTGGAAGGCAGGCGTTTTTGCGCTTCTACGTAACAGTCCACTTCGTAGTTGAGGCAGCATTTCAGTTTGGCGCATTGTCCGGCAAGCTTTTGCGGGTTCAGTGAAATATCCTGGTAGCGGGCGGCGCTGGTCGAAACGGAAACGAACGATGTCATCCAGGTAGCGCAACACAACTCACGGCCGCAAGGTCCGATACCACCGATACGGCCGGCTTCCTGACGTGCACCGATCTGCTTCATTTCGATGCGTACATGGAAAGCGTCGGCAAGCACCTTAATCAGTTGGCGGAAGTCTACGCGTTCATCGGCAATGTAGTAGAAGATTGCTTTGTTGCCGTCTCCCTGATATTCCACATCCCCGATTTTCATATTGAGGTTGAGGTCAAGAGCGATCTGGCGGGCACGTATCATCGTGCTGTGTTCACGCGCTTTCGCCTCGTTATACTTGTCCATATCCACCGGTTTGGCTTTGCGGTAGATACGCTTGATATCCGCTTCCGATTTGATATTTGCCTTACGCATCTGTAGCGGTACAAGTCGCCCGGTAAGGGTTACTACGCCTATATCATGTCCGGGAGTAGCTTCCACGGCTACTATATCGCCTTTTTCCAAAGGAATTTTGTTGCTGTTGCGGAAATAACCCTTGCGGGTATTTTTGAACTGAACTTCCACCATGTCCGATTCCTCTGCATTGCCGGGGATGTCGGCAAGCCAGTCGTAAGTGTTCAGTTGCTTGTCTTGCCTGCCGCAGCTTTTGCAGCAGAGACCGCCGCTTCCGTTATGTAGTTTAAATTCCATCATTCTATCTGTTATTTTGATGATTTACTATGTTATATGTTAGTTGAAAAGGATTCTTCTATTGCTTTAACAGAACAATCATTTTCAGTGAAAAATCAAAGAATACCATACGGGCATTTACATTCTGCTCGATGTGCACTTGCGCTTCGCTGAGTTCATCCATAATACCCATAACATTCCGTTCGTTGACAAACGGGGCAAACCGGGTAGCGAAGTTCTGTTCGGGCAGGGTCATGTAGTTCATTTCTTTCCGATGCAGGTTATAGATGAAATTTTCCCGTATCATGCGCTGGCAGTATTCCAGAAAATTCTTTTGGCGTTCGCGCCCCATAGCCGCCAGTTGTTCGCTCCATTGCTTCATTTCCCGTATTTTCCGTTGATAGGAGAGGCGCATCAGGCTGACGAACAGATTGAAAAACAATTCATTCTCTTCATTCAGATGGATTGTTTCCAACGCCTTGATGAAGTTTCCGTTTGCCAGATGGGCTATGGTCTGGCTGTCCGCCGGTTGTACGCCGTACTTTTGTTGCAGCGCGTTTGCCATGCTTGCCTCATCTATTTTGCGGATGTTGAAACGTTGTGTACGGCTGAGTATGGTAGACAATATCATTTCGGGTGCTTCGGAAACCAACAAGAAGATGGTCTTCTCAGGCGGCTCTTCCAGCAGTTTCAGCAATTTATTGGCGCAGACCTCGTGCAGCTTTTCAGGCAGCCATACAATGGTTACCTTGTATCCGCCTTCGCTGGATTTCAAACTGAGTTTACGGGTGATTTCATCGCTTTCCTTTGCGTAGATAATCGCTTGTCCGTTTTCCGCTCCCATTTCGTCCAGCCAATGATTCAGTGAGAAATAGGGGTTGCTTAGTACAAGATGCCGCCAGTCGGCTATGTAGTCATCGCAAACTTCTTTCTTCCCTTTGGCGCTTTTCACGATGGGGAATACGAAGTGTACGTCCGGATGCACCAGTTTATTCCACTTCACACACGAAGGACACGTGCCGCAGGCATCGGTCTCCGTGCGGTTCGGGCAGCAGATGTAACGGGCATAAGCCATAGCCAGCGGAAGTTTGCCTACTCCTGCCGGTCCGCAGAACAGTTGCGCGTGAGGAATACGTCCTTCCCGCACCTCTTGTATCAATTGTTGTTTGGCTGTATCCTGGCCTATTACATCTTTAAAAAACACGGCGTCGGTATTTGGTTAATAAATCTGTTTGGCTACTTCCTTGATGCTGTCCACTGCACCTATGGAATAGAAATGGATGCTGGGAATATGGTGTTTCATCAATTCCTTGCATTGCTGCACGCACCATTCGATACCTACCTGTTGCGCTTCTGCATCATTCTTGCATTTCAAGATTTCGTTTGTCAGCTCTTCGGGCAGGTCTACTTTAAATGTTTTGGGTATCATGCTGAGTTGCGAAAGCTTCTTGAACGGCTTGATGCCCGGTATAATGGGGATGGTAACTCCGGCTTTGCGGGCGCGTTCTACGAAATCGAAGTATTTCCGGTTGTCATAGAACAATTGGGTAACGGCATATTCCGCTCCGGTTTCCATTTTCTTTTTCAGCCAATAAATGTCCGTATCGATGTTGGGCGCTTCTTCGTGTTTCTCCGGATAACAGGCCACTCCGTATGAGAAAGGAGTATTGGTGACTTTCATCTCGGAGCCGTCTACAAAGATGCCCTTATTAAATTGGTTAATCTGTTCCTGCAATTCAACGGCATGATGATAACCGTTTTTTTCGGGAGTGAATACCGATTCGTGTTTTGCCTTGTCTCCGCGTAACACCAAAAGGTCTGTGATGTTCAGGAATTGCAGGTCGAGCAATACATATTCGGTATCCTCACGGCTGAAACCGCTGCAAAGAATATGCGGCACCACCGTTATGTTGTATTTATTCTGGATGGCTGCGGCTACGGATACGGTTCCCGGACGGCGACGGAGACGGTTGCGCTGGAACAGCCCGTTGCCGAGGTCCTTGTACACGTACTCGCTGCGGTGTGTGGTGATATTGATGTATTTAGGGTCGAACTCCCGTAATGTATCTATCGTTTCGTACAACTTTTCGATGCCTGTACCTTTCAGAGGGGGCAATATTTCAAAAGAAAAAGCTGTTTTTTCGTTACTGTTTATCAGATCGATTACTCTCATTTCTTTTCCGTTGTCTTTGTCTAATTGGCAAAATCCTGCACAATCCTGCACATTGGGAACAAAAATACGAAAAAGAAATGAGAAATGCTTTTTTGGCAGGCTATTCTTTTATGCAACGGATGGAAAACGCATTATAATAATCTTTGCCTTCCGGTTTGACGGCGTTCTTTAAGGCGATGTCGTTATTGCTGTTCGCAAACATTACGACTTTGTCCAATTGCTTTTGTGTGCCGTCATATAGCCAATAGGCGGTCGATGAGTTTGCGTTTACCAAGGCCGTCTTGTTTTCCCTTTCCAACAGCAGCCCTGCGGGTTGAATGCAGAATCCGGTTTCATTGGTTGCGGAATAAACATCCGAGCTCCAGGTATCTGTCTTTTTCAGTGCGGAAGCATTCTCTCCTATGTATTCTTTCAGTCTGTTCCAATCGTTTTCTGTTGGCAATCTCCAATCCAACGGAGCCAATTTCCCGGTAAGGACGGCCTCGCCGTTGTAAAAATGGGAGTCGGTGCCCGCCCATTTGAGGTAGCCCTCGCCATCTCCCAAAGCTTTTCTGAGGGGCATACTCTTGCTGTCATTATAATGGGCCGTCTGTAAATCCTCTTTCATCCAATATTGTGCGCCTATTTTCACGATGGGGTAGGTGTGCAATATACCGTTCCGTATATCTCTGATTACGTAGCTGCTGACGTTGATAGCCAATGCTGGTGCGGCAGGCTTTTCCGTTACTATCTTTCTGTTTTCGTCTATGTAGAATTTTTCGATAGGCCGGGAGTGGCCGCTAATGTAGGTCAGCGAGTTGTCCGCTTCATTCCAACTTACTTTACCGCCATGTGTCGTGGCGGTTTTGTCCGGTAGTTGTAAAACGATTCCATTTGTCAAGTCCGTCTGTTCATTGTCCTGTACGGAATAGACTACAATCGCTTTAGTAGCGACAGCATCGGCGGGGGTAGTGTAAAGATACTCCCGGCATACTTCTGCCACGGGCTTTCCTTGATGGTATATCCTGTAGATATCAGACGTGCTGAATGACAGCGAGGCTGTGTGTACGGCAGTGATTTCGTACCGGTTTTCGCTCTCTCCTTGTTCGCTGAGCTCCCATTCCTTGATGTTGGCGATAACTCCGGTGAGGGTTGCACTTGTGCTTTGAAGTGCGTTGATGCAAATCTCCAGTTCCGTGTCCTCCTCAATGGTGGCCGACGGGAGAGGGCAGGTATAGATTTTTCCGTTCCATTCCAGGGTAAAAGCCTGTCCGCCGTCGGAGTGTGTTTGCGGAATTACAATAAGCTCCTTACCGGACAGCGTATTACCCTCTTTCTTCCATGTGCCGAAAGGAATGATATCCGTTTCGCTCGCATCGTCAACCGAGGAAAGCTTGTCCGATTGCAGGTCATATACGGCTTGTGTCCTGAAACCGGTAGCTATGATTCTGGGGTTGGCCTTGAGCATCTCGTCCGTATCTTCACCTTCTTGGGGTATAAGAACTAACTTTATTTTGGCAAACCGGTGCTTGTATTCCAGCTTTACGGTTTTCTCGCTGTTGGGTACGTTTCCAATGCGGGCGGTCATGAAGTTGGATAAGCTGTAATTGGCGGTCTTGTTCTGGTCTGCTTGTACTGTGACGTCCAGCAGTGAGCTTCCTTTGGACACGTTTTCCTCCTGATACGGATAGTAGCTGATGAAGTCCAGCGTGGCATCTCCTTCCGGATAATACACTTCTTTCTTGGATATCAGTTTGCTGTTGTCGCTGCATTCCAGAAGCAGGTTGTCGATGTATCGCTGCTGGTCCAGGGAATTGCCTGTCAGCATGGCAAAGATACCGCTTCTGTCTCCTATGTCGAAAGTGTTTTTAGTTACTTTGGTAGCGGCTTTACTTGCTTCAAAGGAAAAGGAGATGAGGATGCTGCCCTCTTTGATTTCATCATTTAGCCTGTTGATACAAGATGTACCCGATAAGGCAAGGAGCAGGCATAACACATAATTTGCCCTTTTGAAAGCGTTTCTCATGATATTCATGTTATAGTAGTTTTATAAGACGAAAACATCTTCGCCTTTGGTTCGTACTTAAAAACTTACGTGTCGATATATCAGATTAGGCAGAACCGCAAATGTTATGAGAAAGTAGTTTACGCTTTCAGATTTCTATTAGTCAGTTATCACGCTTGATAGCTTGGTGCTTTTTCTTCTCTTTACATATATCTAAATAAAAACAAGGATGTAAAAGTATACTAAATCTTTGGAATAATCACACAAATAATCGCTCAAATTAAAATAAATGTGTGATGAGTTACAGCGCAGAGCAATGCGTAGTGATTTATTTCAATAACTTACGGTTATCTTCATCACCGTTTCCCAATATATTCATTTGATGAATGGCTATTTGGTTTAGTTTAACGAGACGTTCTCTTTGTGTCATACTCTGTTCGATAAATACTGCATTGAGGTTTTCCATATTCGACAAACAGATAAGTTCATTAATAGTGGCATAATCACGAATATTACCTTTCAGTTCGGGATTGGCTTCCCGCCATTGTTTTGCTGTCATGCCGAACATGGCTACATTCAGCACATCGGCTTCATTGGCGTAAATAATACTTGCTTGTACCGATGTGACTTCCTGCGGAATAAGGTTTTGTTTTATGGCATCAGTGTGTATGCGATAGTTAATTTTCGACAATTCACGCTTTGCTGACCAACCGAGTTGCTGTTGCTCTTCAGTCTTTAATCGTTGAAACTCTTCAATAAGGTAGAGTTTGAAAGGTACGCTGATTGCAGAACCGAATTCAAATGCAATATCCTTATGGGCGTACGTCCCACCGTAGCGTCCTTTTTTAACGATGATACCGATTGCATTAGTCTGCTCTATCCATTCGGAAGCACTTAATACAAAAGATGGCAATCCGGCACTCTTTCTAAAGTGGTCGAATTCGACCACTTTAAAATTAGGATTATGGATGATTTCCCATGTGCCAAGAAATTCAATTGTATAACGGCTTCTTATCCAATTTTTAATTACGTCTGCCGCTCTGCTGTCCCCTTCTTTGGCGGAAGCCATGTCGGTAAGGGATATATAATCTTGTTCCTTAAAATTGAGAACATTAATCTGCGTGTTTTGAACGATGATTTTCGCCATTATGTAATTGATGCTTTGAGTTTCAGCCACAAAGGTAGTACAATTCACAAGATTATCTTCTTTTCAATGAACTATTTGCAAAATATAGAATATGGAAATACAGCATCTAATGAAGGCGTTTTATAACCTGATAGATTGATTGTACTCAAGTATACGGTTATCCGACAATTGAAAGTTCCGAAAGAAATAAATAGTGGGATTTTACTGAAATAATATCGAATCATTTTGTATTGCCTGCTTTAATTCAACAAAAACTTCCGCAATTTATTTATACCGCTCTGATTTTTTATCTAACTTTACACGCTAAAATCGTAAACAGTAATTAGTTAAACCGTAGAACAGAGCTTATGCCTTTAAATTTACCCGATAAACTTCCCGCGATAGAGCTGCTGAAAGAGGAAAACATATTCGTCATTGACAATTCACGGGCTACCCGGCAGGACATCCGTCCGCTGCGGATTGTCATATTGAATCTGATGCCGTTGAAGATTACGACGGAGACCGACTTGGTGCGTCTGCTCTCCAATACTCCGTTGCAGGTGGAGATTTCGTTCATGAAAATCAAGAGCCACACCTCAAAGAATACTCCGATAGAGCATATGAAAGCTTTCTATACGGATTTCGACAAGATGCGTGGCGAGAAGTACGACGGTATGATTATTACCGGAGCCCCTGTGGAGCAGATGGACTTTGAGGAAGTGACCTATTGGGACGAGATAACCGAAATATTCGATTGGGCGCGTACGCACGTTACGTCCACGCTTTATATCTGCTGGGCGGCGCAAGCCGGACTCTACCACCATTACGGTGTGCCCAAGTATCCGCTGGACGCGAAAATGTTCGGCATATTCGCACATCGCACCTTGCAGCCTCTGTATCCCATTTTCCGTGGGTTTGACGATGTGTTTTATGTTCCTCACAGCCGCCACACGGAAGTCCGCAAGGAAGATATTCTGAAAGTTCCCGGACTGACTCTGCTTTCGGAATCGGAAGAGGCAGGGGTATATATGGTAATGGCACGTAACGGGCGCGAGTTTTTCGTAACCGGTCATTCCGAATACTCCCCCCTGACGCTCGATACGGAATACCGCCGCGACCTGGCTAAGGGATTGCCTATCGGGATGCCCCGCAATTATTATGTGGACGACAACCCGGACAAAGGCGTATCGGTACGGTGGCGGGCGCATGCCAACCTGCTGTTCTCCAACTGGCTGAACTACTTTGTATATCAGGAAACCCCGTTCAATATTGAAGAAATTAAATAAGAACTCCGAAAACTCAGTGGGGTCTTGTGCCCCTTTCTGTGGTGAAAGAAATATGATGAAGCAACGAAAAATAGAACTATTGGCCCCCGCCAAGAATCTGGAGTGCGGTATTGAAGCAGTCAATCATGGTGCGGATGCAGTATATATAGGCGCACCGAAGTTCGGCGCACGTGCGGCTGCGGTCAATTCTTTGGAAGATATAGCCGCTTTGGTGGCGTATGCCCATTTGTACAACGTACGCATTTACGTTACAGTCAATACCATTCTGAAAGAAGAGGAGCTTGCCGAAACGGAAAAGATGATTTGGGAACTGTACCGCATCGGTGTAGACGCCCTGATAGTGCAGGATATGGGAATTACCCGTCTGAACCTGCCGCCCATCCCCCTGCACGGCAGTACGCAGATGGACAACCGTACACCGGAGAAAGTACGTTTCCTGGCGGATGCAGGCTTTCGTCAGGTAGTGCTGGCGCGCGAGTTGTCATTGCAGGAGATACGCCGAATTCACGAGACTTGTCCGGAAACGCCTTTGGAAGTGTTTGTGCACGGTGCGCTTTGCGTAAGCTACAGCGGGCAGTGCTACGTCAGTCAGGCATGTTTCGGCAGGAGCGCCAACCGGGGAGAGTGTGCCCAGTTCTGCCGCCTGCCGTTCAGCCTGGTAGATGCCGACGGGAAAACAATCGTCCGCGACAAGCACCTGCTCTCCTTGAAAGACCTGAACCAAAGCGAAGTGCTGGAAGACCTGCTGGATGCCGGCGCCTCTTCCCTCAAGATAGAAGGGCGGTTGAAGGACGTTTCCTATGTGAAGAACGTTACGGCTGCCTACCGCAGCAAGCTGGATGCCATTTTCGCCCGTCGCAAGGAGTACGTACGTGCTTCTTCGGGTACTTGCCGTTTCGACTTCACGCCCCGGTTGGACAAGAGTTTTAGCCGTGGCTTCACCCATTACTTCCTGCAGGGTCGCGACCGGGAAATCTCCTCTTTCGATACGCCGAAGTCCCTGGGCGAGGAGATGGGTACGATGAAAGAGCAGCGAGGCAACTACCTTACCGTTGCCGGAGTGAAACCTTTCCATAACGGAGACGGTGTCTGCTTTCTCGATGAACAGGGCCGTTTGCAAGGTTTCCGTATCAATCGGGTGGATGGCAACAAGCTGTATCCGGCTGGCGATGTGCCCCGTATCAAACCGCGCACCCGTCTTTTCCGCAATTTCGACCAGGAATTTGAGCGCATCCTTGCCCGCAAGTCCGCCGAACGTAAAATCGGCGTTGGATGGGAGCTGGCAGATACCCCTTCGGGCTTTGCCCTGACAGCGGCGGACGAAGACGGCAACCGCATAACCTTGTCTTTCCTCTATCCAAAAGAACTTGCGCGTACTCCGCAATCGGAGAACCTGCGTACCCAACTCGGCAAATTGGGGAATACTCCTTTCGAGGTCATGCCTCTCGGCGGCACGGACAGCCCCTCGGCAACAACAGCTCCCGCCATTGCAATCAACCTGTCGCAGAACTGGTTCATACCCGCCTCGGTGATAGCCGACTGGCGTCGCCAGGCGATAGACAAGCTGACTGCCGCCCGCCGCATTACTTACCGTCGTGAGTTACATGTGTGGAAACCCACCCGCCACAGTTTCCCGGCAACATCCCTGACCTATTTGGGCAATGTGATGAATACCGCCGCCCGCAGCTTTTATCAGGCTCACGGAGTAGCTTCCGTGGAACCGGCATACGAGAAGCAGGCCGTACCCGAAGCCGTACTCATGTTCTGCAAACATTGCCTGCGTTACAGCATGGGCTGGTGTCCTACGTATCAAAAGGGACATTCCCCGTACCGGGAACCCTATTATCTGGTAGGAACAGACGGCAAACGTTTCCGCCTCACTTTCGACTGCAAGAACTGCCAAATGAAAGTCAGCAGTTAAAAGCCAAGGATGAAGCTTACGTATAAAGCATACGGTATAAAGAATGAAGTATAAGGTATGGGGGAATACGCATAACGGATAGTGAAGATGATTGAGAATGAATGCCCAAAGTATATAATATGAAGAAAGAAGAAACAAACATAAACAGCCGTAAACACAGCGTCACCGTACAACGTGCGTCCCGCTCTTTATACCTTATGCCTCATACCTTATACTTAAATTTCATATTTTATATTTTATACCTTATTCTCGGTTCTTCTTGCCATTATCCCCGTCCGGACCTGGAAGACGGGAAACTGGGGGCAAAGACCCGCGATTCGCTGGCTTATCTGTACGAGCGTCACTATACGTGGAACACGAATCTGGAAGTGCAGGAAGATTCGGTGACGATAGCCTGCCTGCCTGTAAAGGACTGCTATAATACACTGTACAAGGGAGACAGGGTGGTGGTGGCGGAGTTTGCCATCCACCCGACAGATAGTGTGGACAGCGTATGGGTCAAGCTCGCCCATTCTCAGGAAGTGCAGGGCTGGCTTCGGGAAAAGGACATGATCCGGGCGTTTGTGCCTACGGACAGTATCTCGCAGGCCATTTACCTGTTCAGCGATACGCATGCTTCCTATTTCATCGTTATTTTTGCGCTGTTTGTGGCGGCATGGCTGTTTCGCGCGTTCTGGCGGAAGCAGTTGCAAATGGTCTACTTCAATGATATAGACAGTGTATATCCGTTGTTGCTGTGTCTGTTGCTGGCGTTCAGTGCCACGGTGTACGAGTCGATGCAGGTGTTTGTGCCGGAGACGTGGCAGCATTTTTATTTCAACCCCACACTCTCGCCGTTTAAAGTGCCGTTCGTGCTATCCGTTTTCCTGATGAGCCTTTGGCTGTTTGTCATCGTACTGCTGGCGGTGCTCGACGATTTGTTCCGCCAACTGAGTCCGGAAGCGGCTGTGTTCTATCTGTTGGGGCTGGCTTCCTGTTGCATTTTCTGTTATTTCTTCTTTATACTGACTACCCATATATACATCGGTTATCTGTTTATAGCCGTATTTGTGTGGGTATTCTTCAGGAAACTGCGTTCGTCACTGGCTGCATCCCGCTATCGCTGCGGCAATTGCGGACAGAAAATAGGGGCGAAAGGGGTTTGCCCGCATTGCGGGGCAATCAACGAATAGGTTATTTGCCGGTACCGGCTGGCGGTACTTCGCATTCCAAAGGGAGGTACCTCGGCTACCGGCAGTTGGTACTCCGTGTACCAACGCTTGGTAGTCCGCGTACCATAGTGTGGTACTTCACGTACCAATGCTTGGTAGCTCCCGTACCAATGGTTGGTATTTCGTGTACCAAAGCGGGGTATTACTTTGGTACACGCAACCAGTTTATATTAAGAGACTTACAATTCTGATTTACCTGTTTGTAAAAGTCGGCAAACTCTGTTTGCTAAAATCTGCAACGCAGTTCTATTCCGGCCTGGATGGGACGTCCTTTCTGCATAAATCCGTTGCCCATGCTTTCGAAATAGAAGGCGGCGTAATCCTTGTCCAGTGCATTGCGCACCCAGAGGTCTATCTGTCCGCGGCCTTTCTGGAAACTGATGCGTCCGTTCAGTGTGCCGTAGAATGATTGGCTGACGGTGTTCTCTTCCGTCCAGTACACACGTCCCGCACCGGTGTATCCGGCATTCAACTGAATGCGCTCCAGCCAGTATCCCGGGTTGATGCGGAAAATGTACTGTCCGCCTACGGTCAGCGTGTGTTTGGGAACGAAAGGCACGTAGTTGCCGTTGTAGCTGATTTCCTGAAGCTGTCCGTTGACGCGGGCATTGGTTACGTAGTCCTTAAAGGTGGCATACGTATAGCCGTAGCTGGTGTTCAGCGTGAAGTCGGCAGTAATGGCGGCAGCCAGGGACAGTTCGGCGCCAAGGCTGCGGCTTTTGCCTGCATTCACCGTTTCGCGTCCCAAGCCGCTTGCTCCTGCAAAGCGTGAGATTTGCTGGTCGCGCGTCTCCAGCCAGAAGAGTGCGGCATCGGTACGCAGACGGTTATTGAAAAGATTCAGGTGAGTTCCGATTTCGTAGTTCCAGGTTTGCTCCGGTTTGTATTCGGTGGCGGAGCGGGCGTCGGGATTCTCGCCTGCGTCGGGGAACATTTCGTTGATAAGGTCTTTGTAGGATGCGCTGGGAGAACCCTCTACGGCTTTCAGAATCTCCTCTTTCGTCTGCCGCATCATGTCGTTTTTCAGGCTGGACTGCAACAGGTCGGAGAACATCTGGATGTTGTATCCGCCCGAACGGTAGCCCTTGCTCACGGTTGCATAGACGTTGCCCCGATTGTTCTTGAAGTCGTATTGAAGGGCAAACTTCGGCAGCAGTTGCAGGTAATCCTTGTCGATGGAACCGTGGTAGCGCGACTGTACGGTGAGTGCCGTTTCGGGCATCATCGGTATTTCTTTGATAACCTGCCCGCCCCGTACCATTTCTCCTTTGATACCTACCGTATAGTCCATTGCAGTGCCGGAGTCGTAGGTCATCTTCATCTTCTCATAATCCAGGCGCAGGCCGGCGGTGAAAGATAATCCCGTGAGGCCGAACAGGTCCCGGAAAGTAGACTGGTGGAACAACGCTCCGTTGAGAAGCGGTGTGTCGAAATTACCGTTGATGAGCAGATTGCTGTTGTCGGGCCGCAAGGACGGCAGGATATTGATTCCCATACCGGGCATGGGCAGGGGAACTTCTATTTTGGACGGGATTACACTGCCCAGCATCTGCCCCAGCATTCCCATGCCGTCTTCCCTGAAGGTCACCGGAGCATCGGTTTTCAGCCACTGGTAGAAGCCGAAGACGCCCGTAGCCCATTGCCAGCGGCTGCTGCCTTTGCTTTTCATCACAATCTCTTCGCTCAGGGTATGGATGCGTTGCTTCTGTTCCAGCGTATAGATGTCTTTCGCCGTAAAATCCTGGTCGATGAACATGCGGTCTTTCAGGAACTGATAGCCCGTTACGGCGCTCAGGGTGAAGCGCTGCGCCTGATATTCGAGGTTCAGCCCTGTATTCAGCAGGTTACGGTAGTAGCTGCTTTCGCGGTTGTTGGAGATTGTGCCGATGTAGGATTTCATCTCTTCGCTTTGGGCGGCGGGGTTGACGCTGCCGGTATAATAGTACGGATAGCCGCCCTGGTCGCTGTATTCGTAGCTCACGTTCAAGTCTGCTTTCCAGTTCTCGGAAGGCAGGTAGATGCCGCGGAAGCGTCCGCCGGCCGATTGGCTCTTGTCTGTTTTCTTATTCTCCAGCGCTGCGTTGCGGAAGAAGCCGCCTTCGTAGTCATAGAAGCCGCCGGTAGAGAAAGCGAAACGCTCGGACACCCGGTGGTAATGCGTCAGCGAAGTGTTGTAGGCATTGTGCGTGCCTGCGCCGATGCGCAAGTCCGTGCCCTGATAGGAGAAAGGCGATTTGGTGTGAATCTTAATCAGTCCGCCCATCGCATTGCGTCCGTACAGCGTTCCTTGCGGGCCGCGCAATACGTCGATGCGTTCGATGTCGGAGTAGTCGAAGTCGAAAGCGGACTTGTCGATGTAGGGGATATTGTCCACATACAGCCCTACGGACGGCGTGTTGATGCGCGAACCGATACCGCGGATATAGACGGCGGAAGTAAGGCGCGAACCGTAGTCGGGGATGAACATGTTGGGAACGAGTCCGGTCAGGTTCTTGATAGAGTTCACCTGTGCCGCCTGCATATCCTGCTGCGAAAGCAGGGTGACGGCTGTGGGCTGTTCGCGCAGCTTGCGGTTTTCTTTGGGGGCTGCGATGACGAGGACTTCTTCCACGTCTACTACTTTCAAGGTGTCCAAATCTGCTGCCGACACATTACCGGCAGTGAGGAACGTCAGAATCAGGGGAATAATCTTATATTGTTTCATAACTGGTTTTGTTTCGCTTGCAAAGTAACGCGAAATCTCCAGCCCGTGCAATCCTAATTTATGAGGATTATGATGCCGGGAGATGCGGGGCGGCAGGGGGATTGCCATCCGGTTTATATCCTGTCGGCATCGATGTAGCCGTGCATCACGGCATAGATTGTCAGTCCCGATACGGACTTGATACCCAGTTTCTCCACAATGTTCTTGCGGTGGGTGATGACGGTGGTGAGGCTGATGTTCAGTTTGTCGGCAATCTCCTTGTTGATAAGCCCTTTGGTGATGAGCACCAGCACTTCTATCTCGCGGGCGGAAAGCTCGTGGGCATCGGCGTTGCCGGCGGCATGAGGCGGCATGGCGGAGCGGAGACCGTCCGGTTGTTTGTCGGGGTGTCCGTGCTGGTGTCCGTACCGATGGAGTTGCAGAATGTCTTTTACGAGGCCTTTCTCGTCCTGATAGATGTTCAGGGTCGGCACGCCCGATAGCTGAGGCTGGTTGTCGCCGCCTGCCAGTACGATGGTTTTGGGCTTTCGGGGCAGGAAGAATGAGGTATGCTCGAAATATATTTGGGAAGAGATGAAATAATGGGCATACATGTCAGGCGTATCATCCATGAGTTCGGCGAAGGAGCGGAACACACGGATGGTAGCCATCGGGATAATCTCTTCCAGAAGGTTCTGCAATCCCAAAGAGGTCAGTGTGTTGGGAGCGACGATTGCTATTTCGGGAGCTGTCATAACGGTATAGGTTTGCCCGCAAAAGTACGGATTATTTTTGTATCATCCTTGCAATGCGGGGAAATGAATTTCACCTGCATGCGGAACTCTGCTGCTCTCATTGCAGCAAAAGCCGGCCTGCGGCTTCCGCACACCGTTCTCCGTCGATACCTGCCGACACGATGCCGCCTGCATATCCGGCTCCCTCTCCGCAGGGAAACAGTCCTTTCAAACGGACATGCTGCAAGGTGTCTTTGTCTCTGACAATGCGCACCGGAGCCGATGTACGGGTTTCAACGCCAATCATGGCAGCTTCGTTGGTGAGGAAACCGTGGCTGTATTTCCCGAATTGCTGGAAACCTTTGCTCAGCCGGTCGGCAATGAACGGCGGCATCCAGAAGTGCAGAGGCGACGATACCAGTCCGGGGGCGTATGAACTTTCCGGCAGGTCGTAGCTGAGCTTTTTCCTGGTAAAGTCCGCCATGCGTTGCGCGGGGGCTGTTTGCTTCATGTTGCCCTGTTGCCAGCAAAGGCGTTCCAGAGCTTCCTGGAAATACATCATGTTGAGTTGGGAGTTGAAAGCCGGCTCTTCATTCATCATTCTTAACTCCTTATTCTCCAAGTCTTCCGGACGCAGTTCCACTACCATTCCCGAATTGCTCCACCGGGAACCCCGGTTGCTGGGGCTCATTCCGTTGACTACGATTTGCTGGGGACCGCTGGCTGCCGGAACTACAAAGCCGCCGGGACACATGCAGAAGCTGTACACGCCTCTTCCGTCCACTTGGGTAACGAAGCTGTACTCGGCAGCGGGCAGGTATTTGCCGCGTCCGTTGCGGTTGTGGTATTGTATCCGGTCTATCAGGGAAGCGGGATGTTCCAGACGTACTCCTACGGCGATGCCTTTGGCTTCTATTTCCACTCCGTTGGCTGCCAGCCAGCGGTATACATCGCGTGCGGAGTGTCCGGTAGCAAGTATTACAGGGCCGAGGAATGTCCGGCCGGTATCGGTTTCGATGCCTTTCACTTCATCGTTTTCAATAATAAGAGCATCCATCCGTGTCTCAAAGTGCACTTCACCGCCGCAGCCGATAATGGTGTTCCGCATGTTTTCTATGACCCGCGGCAGTTTGTCCGTGCCGATATGGGGATGGGCGTCTACGAGTATGGAAGATGAAGCGCCGTGCTGGCAGAATACGTTCAGGATTTTGTCTACGTTCCCCCGTTTTTTACTGCGGGTATAGAGCTTGCCGTCCGAATAGGCGCCTGCACCGCCTTCTCCGAAACTGTAATTGGATTCCGGGTTGACGGTCTGTTCCCTTCCTATCAGGGCAAGGTCTTTTTTGCGGTCGCGTACATTCTTTCCGCGCTCCACGATGACGGGGCGCAAGCCCAGCTCTATCAGACGCAAGGCGGCAAACAGTCCGCCGGGACCGGCTCCCACAACGATAACTTGCGGCTTGTCCGACACATCGTTATAGACGGTTTCCTGATACTCCTTCTCTTTCGGCAACTCGTTGAGATAAGCACGCACGGTCAGGTTTACGAAGATGGTTCGCTGGCGTGCATCAATGCTGCGTTTCAGAATGCGCGTAACCGTAATGTCGCGTGCGCTCACTCCTTTCTCTTGTATGAGGTATTCTTTTATGCGTTGTTCGTTGGCTGCAACCTCAGGCAACACGCGCAATTGGTATTCTTGTATCATTGGGTTTCTTTCTATATCTATATATAATGTGTATCAATCCGTATCTCCTGCGGCGGACTCATCCAATGGCGGACTTAGCCGAACAATGCCCGGAAGGCTTCTTCCACCTTTCTTACCGGTATCAGCTCAATCTTCAATTTGGACGTGTTCAGTCCCTGCAGATTATATTTGGGCAATATAAACCGTTTGAAACCGAGTTTCTCCGCTTCGCCGATGCGTTGCTCAATCCGGTTTACGGGGCGGATCTCGCCGGACAGGCCTATTTCTCCTGCCATGCAGATTTCGGGTTCTATGGCGGTATCCATGTTGCTGGACAGAATGGCGCTGATAACTGCCAGATCGATGGCGGGGTCGTTCACTTTCAGTCCGCCGGCAATGTTGAGAAAGACGTCCTTTTGGGCAAGCTTGAAGCCGACCCGCTTTTCCAGTACAGCCAGCAGCATGTTCATTCTCCGTATGTCGAAGCCGGTGGCGGAACGTTGCGGGTTGCCGTAAACGGCACTGCTCACCAATGCCTGCGTTTCTATCAGGAACGGTCGTATGCCTTCTATGGCCGAAGCGATGGCTATGCCGCTCATTCCTTCATGGTCTTGGCTGAGGAGCAGTTCCGAAGGATTGCTTACCTGCCGCAGTCCGTCCTGTCTCATCTCATAGATGCCCAACTCGGCAGTACTGCCGAAACGGTTTTTGATGCTGCGCAGGATGCGGTACATATAATGTTGGTCGCCTTCAAATTGGAGCACGGTGTCCACAATGTGCTCCAGTACCTTAGGCCCGGCAATGCTTCCTTCCTTGTTGATATGACCGATGAGGATGACCGCCGTATGCGTTTCTTTGGCGAAGCGCAGGATAGAGGCGGAGCATTCCCTCACCTGGGCTATGCTGCCGGGAGAGGATTCGAGCGTCTCTGTGGAGATGGTCTGTATGGAGTCTATTATGACTAAATCGGGGCGTGTATTCTTTATGTGGACGTAAATCTGTTCCAACGAGGTTTCGCAGACAATCAGGCAGTCGGCTGATGTGCCTGACAGACGGTCGGCACGCAGCTTTAGCTGCCGGGCGCTTTCTTCGCCGGATATGTAGAGGATACGTTTCTCCGGTATGCGGAGGATGGTCTGCAGCACCAGGGTGGATTTTCCGATACCCGGTTCGCCGCCTATCAGCACCAGCGAGCCTTGTACCAGACCGCCGCCCAATACCCGGTTCAGCTCCGCATCGTGCAGGTCGATACGGGGTTCGTCATCGGCAGCGATTTCATCCAGTGTTACAGGCTTTGCTTTGGCGGTTTCCATGCCCGATACCGGACGTTTGTTTACGGTTTCCTTGCGTACAATCTCTTCTACATAGGTGTTCCACGCTCCGCACGACGGACATTTGCCTACCCATTTAGGCGATTCCTGTCCGCAATTGCTGCATACATATACCGTTTTCTCTTTTGCCATAAAAGAACTTCCTTTAGAATAATTGCCCAAAGGTACGATTTTTCGTTTCAGGGCTGGCGGTGTGTCGCGGAGTTTTTTCTATATTTGTTCTCAAAAATATAAAACGGGGATTATACTATGATAGAAGATATTCTTGAATACAATAAGCGGTTTGTAGAGAATAAGGGATATGAGAAGTATATCACCAATAAATATCCCGATAAGAAAATCGCCATCCTTTCCTGTATGGACACCCGCCTGACCGAATTGCTGCCGGCAGCTCTGGGTATAAAGAACGGTGATGTAAAGATGATAAAGAATGCGGGCGGAATCATTTCGCATCCTTTTGGCAGCGTTATACGCAGCCTTATGGTGGCTATCTACGAGTTGGGGGTGAAAGAGGTCATGGTCATTGCGCATTCCGATTGCGGTGCGTGCCACATGAGCAGCGCCCAGATGATAGAGCACATGAAGGCGCGCGGCATTAAACAGGAAACGATAGATATGATACGTTTCTGCGGAGTGAATTTCGATTCGTGGCTTTATGGCTTCGGAGATACGGAGAAGTCCGTAAGAGAAACGGTGAAAGCCATTCTTGACCATCCGCTGATACCGGAGGATGTCCATGTTTCCGGGTTTATCATCGATTCGATTACCGGGGCCTTGACTCCCGTAGTGGCGTAAGCACCTCTCTTCCTATATCGTTATCTCACCTGCAAGAGGGCGGCTCATCAGGTCGCGTACTTTTGCGGGGGGATAGTTGTGACCTAATAGGAACATCAGTTTGGTTACAGCGGACTCTGTTGTGCTGTCGTATCCGCACACCACGCCTGCCTGCATCAGACGGTATCCCGTTTCATAACGCTCCATTTCTACCGTACCGGCGCTGCATTGGGTAACGTTTACAATGATAATGCCTTGTTCGCAGGCATTGTGCAGATGATGGAGAAACCACTCTTTCAGCGGAGCATTGCCCGAACCGTAAGTTTCCAGCACCACAGCTTTCAGTCCCTTTATAGCGAGAATGGCATCCACCACGTTTTCCTGAATGCCGGGGAAGAGCTTCAATATAGCTATATTGGTATCGAGCAGGTAGTGTGGCTGCAACTCTCTTTGTACGTTCTCCGTATGAATCTGCACATTATTATATTTAATATGTATGCCGGCAGAAGCAAGTACAGGGTAATTGTACGAGCGGAAAGCATTGAAGTTCTCCGCATTTATTTTGGTGGTACGGTTGCCGCGTGTCAAGTGATTCTCAAAGAAGATACATACTTCCGGCACGATAGGCCGGCCGTTGGGATGCCGGGCAGTGGCAATTTCGATACTTGTCAGCAGATTTTCTTTACCGTCGGTACGGAGCACGCCGATAGGAAGCTGCGAACCCGTGAGAATGACGGGCTTGTTGAGGCCCTCGAGCATAAAGCTGAGAGCGGATGCCGTGTAGGCCATGGTATCCGTGCCGTGAAGGATGACAAAGCCCGTATATTGATTGTAGTTGTCGCTGATAATGCGTACGAGTTTGCGCCAGGCATCCGGATCCATATCCGAAGAATCCATAGGCGGATCGAACTGATAGGTATCAATGCGGAACGTAAAATTCTGAAGCTCGGGTACATGCTTCTGTAAATGTTCGAAGTTGAAGCTCTCCAAAGCTCCGGTTTCCGCATTTTCTATCATGCCGATAGTGCCACCGGTGTAAATTAACAAAACGGAAGTATTATTTGGGGACATACGCTCAATTCTTACATAATTACCATGCAAAGATAGTAATATATCTCTAAAATAATAGCAAAGTGTTATAAAACTATGCCAGTATTTATATCTCTTTGTTTGGAAAAGCGTGAATATGTTAGCCGTAATATGTACATATTTCTTCCCTTTATAGAATGAATCTGTATTTTTATCGCAAAAAAGTCATAAAATGTAATAGTTTGAATGTTTTTATTGTTACTTTTGCAACACTTATCATAAGCGATAGCAGTAAGAGAGAATGAACAAGTACTATCAACATACAGTCACATCCATGTGTACCATGACCCTTAGGGGTTAGGGATAGTATTTTGTGTTTCTACGTGTTACACCAATTTTTCAGCAGTTTTTCTTATTTAGTTAAAGTCTATACGGGCCATAGCAGCTTGTTTTGACAATTGTATCAACCGTTTCAATCCGATAAAAAGATATGAAAGTAATAAAATTCGGCGGAACATCCGTAGGTTCTGCGAACAGTATTTTAAGCGTTAAGAGAATTGTAGAGGCTATAAACGAACCTTTAATAGTGGTAGTGTCTGCCTTGGGTGGTATTACGGACAAGCTGATCAATACTTCGAAAATGGCGGCTGCCGGTGATTCCTCTTATGAAAACGAGTTTCGTGAGATTGTCTATCGTCATGTGGAAATGATAAAGGAAGTAATTCCGGCAGGTGAGGCGCAAGTATCACTGCAACGCCGGGTGGGGGAGTTGCTTAATGAGCTGAAAGACATCTTCCAGGGGATTTACCTGATAAAGGACCTCTCGCCGAAAACATCCGATACGATTGTGAGTTACGGCGAACGCCTTTCATCCATTATTGCAGCGCAACTGACGGGTGCGGAATGGTTTGATTCGCGCCGGTTCATCAAAACGGAGAAGAAACATTCCAAGCATGTATTGGATACGGAGCTTACTACTTCCCTGGTGCGCGAGACATTCAAGGATATGCCCCGACGGGTGCTGGTTCCGGGATTTATCTCTACGGATAAGATTACGGGCGAGGTGACCAATCTCGGTCGCGGAGGTTCCGACTATACGGCTGCCATCATAGCTGCGGCGCTGGATGCCGATGCACTGGAAATCTGGACGGATGTGGACGGTTTCATGACCGCCGATCCGCGTGTGATTTCCACGGCTTATACCATTAATGAACTGAGCTATGTAGAAGCTACCGAACTTTGCAACTTCGGCGCTAAGGTAGTGTATCCGCCTACCATTTATCCGGTTTGCCACAAGAACATACCTATTATAATAAAGAACACGTTCAATCCCGACGGAGCGGGAACGGTTATCAAGCAGGATGTTTCCAATCCGCAAAGTAAAGCCATTAAAGGTATTTCGTCTATCAACGATACAAGTCTGATAACGGTGCAGGGACTCGGTATGGTAGGTGTGATTGGTGTGAACTACCGTATCTTTAAGGCTTTGGCAAAGAACGGTATCAGCGTGTTCCTCGTATCGCAGGCATCTTCGGAGAATTCTACTTCCATCGGTGTGCGTAATGCGGATGCCGACCTGGCTTGTGAAGTTCTGAACGAAGAGTTTGTCAAAGAGATTGAAATGGGAGAGATTTCACCCATACAGGCTGAGAAGGATTTGGCTACGGTAGCCATTGTAGGTGAGAATATGAAGCATACGCCGGGTATTGCCGGTAAGCTGTTCGGTACGCTGGGACGTAACGGTATCAATGTGATAGCTTGTGCACAGGGCGCTTCGGAAACGAATATTTCGTTTGTGGTAGACAGCAAGTCGTTGCGCAAGTCTTTGAACGTGATCCATGACTCTTTCTTCCTGTCGGAATATCAGGTATTGAATCTCTTTATCTGCGGAGTTGGTACGGTAGGCGGCAGTTTGATAGAACAGATTCACAGCCAGCGTCAGAAATTGATGCAGGAGAACGGCTTGCAACTGAATGTGGTAGGTATTGCCGATGCTTCCAAAGCAATCTTCAGCCGCGAGGGATTTGACTTGGGACGCTTTCGCGAAGAATTGGCGGAGAAAGGTAAGGAAAGCTCTCTGGATACGCTTCGTAACGAGATTATCGGCATGAATATCTTTAACTCCGTATTCGTGGACTGTACGGCAAGCGCAGGAGTGGCTTCCTTGTATAAAGACCTTTTGATGCACAACGTTTCGGTTGTAGCCGCCAATAAGATTGCAGCTTCTTCGGAGTATGAAAACTACCGGGAACTGAAGCAGATAGCCCGCCAGCGTGGTGTGAAATATCTGTTTGAGACGAACGTAGGTGCGGGGTTGCCTATTATCAATACCATTAACGACCTTATTCATAGTGGTGACAAGATACTGAAGATTGAAGCCGTGCTGAGCGGTACGTTGAATTATATATTCAACAAGATAAGCGCGGATATTCCTTTCAGCAGAACTATCAAAATGGCTCAGGAGGAACGTTATTCCGAACCCGATCCACGTATCGACCTCAGCGGTAAGGATGTAATCCGCAAACTGGTAATCCTTGCACGTGAAGCCGGTTATCGCATCGAGCAAAGTGATGTGGAAAAGAATCTCTTTGTACCCGATGATTTCTTCGAAGGTTCTTTGGACGACTTCTGGAAGAAAGTGCCGAACCTCGACGCCGGCTTTGAAGCACGCCGCAAGGTGTTGGAAGCGGAAAACAAGCATTGGCGTTTCGTTGCCAGACTGGAGAACG
Source organism: Bacteroides sp. NSJ-48 (assembly GCF_014287405.1). Taxonomy (NCBI): domain Bacteria; kingdom Pseudomonadati; phylum Bacteroidota; class Bacteroidia; order Bacteroidales; family Bacteroidaceae; genus Bacteroides; species Bacteroides sp. NSJ-48. The sequence continues at coordinate 59,251 of NZ_JACOOD010000021.1, forward strand.
GCAAGGCCTCCGTAGGACTGCAGGAAGTGGGTGTCAATCACCCGTTCTATGGGCTGGAAGGCAGCAACAATATTATCTTGCTGACAACAGAGCGTTATAAGGAATATCCGATGATGATACAAGGCTACGGTGCCGGTGCCGGTGTAACGGCTGCGGGAGTATTTGCGGATATTATGAGTATTGCGAACGTTTAATTAAGTACGAACTTCGTACTTGTATTTCAAGATTCATGGGTATGAAACACATTATTATATTAGGTGACGGTATGGCCGATTGGCCTGTAAAGTCTTTGGAAAGCAGGACTTTGTTGCAAGCAGCTAAAACGCCCTATATGGATAAGCTTGCCCGGATGGGGCGTGTAGGCAGGTTGAAAACTGTTGCCGACGGATTTCATCCCGGCAGTGAGGTTGCCAATATGTCCGTTTTGGGCTATGACCTGCCGAAAGTATATGAGGGACGCGGCCCGTTGGAAGCGGCAAGTATCGGTGTAGACCTGAAGCCGGGTGAAATGGCGATGCGCTGCAATATTATCTGCATTGAAGGAGATGCTATCAAGAACCATTCGGCGGGACATATTACGACCGAAGAAGCCGATGTGCTGGTGAAATATCTGCAGGAACATTTGGGTAATGAGCGCGTGCGTTTCCATACGGGTGTGCAATACCGGCATTTGTTGGTAATAAAAGGCGGAGACAAGCGTATAGACTGTACTCCCCCGCATGATGTCCCTCTGAAACCCTATCGGCCGTTGCTGGTAAAGCCTATGGCAGGTACAGAAAGTATCACCGTTCCTGAAGGAAAAGCCGATTTGACTCCGCAACAAACCGCCGACTTGATTAATGATTTAATCATGCGTTCGCAAGAATTGCTGAAAGAACACCCCGTCAATAGGAAGCGTGCAACCGAAGGCAAAGATCCTGCTAACAGTATTTGGCCGTGGAGCCCGGGTTATCGTCCGCAGATGGAAACACTTTCGGATAAGTTTCCTCAAGTGAGGAAAGGCGCTGTAATCTCTGCTGTAGATTTGATTAACGGTATCGGCTATTATGCCGGACTGCGCCGCCTGACGGTGGAAGGAGCGACCGGACTGTACGATACCAATTACGAGAATAAAGTGGCTGCCGCTCTTGACGCACTGAAAACGGATGATTTCGTTTACCTGCATATCGAGGCCAGCGATGAGGCGGGACATGAAGGAGACATTCCTTTGAAGATACTGACCATTGAAAATCTGGATAGCCGCGCCGTAGGTCCTATTTATGAAGCGGTGAAAGATTGGGAAGAACCTGTCGCCATTGCCGTTTTGCCCGATCATCCCACTCCCTGCGAGCTGCGTACACATACCAACGAACCGGTACCTTTCTTTATTTGGTATCCGGGTATTGAGCCGGACGAGGTGCAGACTTTTGATGAAGTGGCGGCTTGCAGCGGCAGCTACGGTCTGATGAAAGAAGATGAGTTTATAAACGAATTTATGAAGGGATAATGGGATGACATGCCCAAATGTGCTGATTATCATTTGGTGCAGCGTTATAGTCTTTAATTATTAATTCTTTAATATTTAATTTAATATGCAATATTATAGTACCAACAAACAAGCTCCCGATGTTACCCTCGAAGAGGCGGTAGTGAAAGGGCTTGCCGCAGACAAAGGACTTTTCATGCCCTTTACCATTAAACCGTTGCCGCAGGAATTCTACGACAGCATTGATACGCTTGGCTTTCAGGAGATAGCTTATCGGGTGGCGGATGCTTTCTTTGGGGAAGATGTTCCCGCAGATACATTGAAGCAGATTGTGTACGATACATTGAGCTTCGATGTCCCTTTGGTGAAAGTGACGGAAAATATCTATTCCCTCGAATTGTTCCATGGCCCTACACTTGCCTTTAAGGATGTGGGCGGTCGTTTTATGGCGCGCCTGTTGGGCTATTTTATCAGAAAAGAGGGTAAGAAGCAGGTAAATGTATTGGTCGCTACTTCGGGTGATACGGGCAGTGCCGTTGCCAATGGTTTCCTCGGTGTAGAAGGTATTCATGTTTATGTGCTCTATCCGAAGGGCAAGGTCAGTGAAATTCAGGAAAAGCAATTCACTACGTTGGGACAGAATATCACGGCTCTTGAAGTAGACGGCACGTTCGACGATTGTCAGGCATTGGTGAAAGCGGCTTTCATGGACAAGGAACTTAACAGCCGTTTGCAACTTACCAGCGCCAACTCCATTAATGTGGCACGTTTCCTGCCGCAGGCTTTCTACTATTTTTATGCTTATGCGCAGTTGAAGCGGGCGGGTAAGGCTGCCAATGCCGTAATCTGTGTGCCAAGCGGCAATTTCGGTAATATAACGGCCGGTTTGTTCGGTAAACGCATGGGACTGCCGATAAAGCGTTTCATAGCATCCAACAACCGTAACGACATATTCTATCAATATTTGCAGACGGGTGTTTATACGCCGCGGCCCAGTGTCGCTACGATAGCCAATGCCATGGATGTGGGCGATCCGAGTAACTTTGCCCGTGTGCTCGACCTCTATGGCGGTAGCCATGCAGCTATCTCTGCCGAGATAAGCGGTGCTGCTTATACGGACGAACAGATAGCCGAAACCGTGAAGAACGTTTGGACAGATGAGCATTACCTGCTCGACCCTCATGGCGCATGCGGTTTCCGTGCATTGCAAGAGGGCTTGCAGCCGGGTGAGACGGGCGTCTTCCTGGAAACGGCTCATCCTGCCAAGTTCAAAGATACGGTAGAGAATATTATCGGTGAGGCGATACAGATACCGGAGAAGTTGCAAGCCTTTATGCGTGGCGAAAAGAAGAGTCTGCCTATGTCGAAAGATTTTGCAGACTTCAAGCGCTATTTAATGAATATCTGATTACCGGTTGTTTCTGATAGGATGAGGTGTCAAAACTAAAAAAATATCAAAGGAGTTTTGACGCCTCTTCTTGTTTCCCTATGGGAATGCTTTTTATCTTTCCGACTTTATGGCTATTATCCCAAAGCACGAGTATTTCTATTTTCAGAAGGCTGTGACGGTAGAATAGCGTATAGTCGGGACAAGGAGTGATATATCGTATGTTATCCACTTCCGTGGCTTGTCCGATGAAAGGATTTAGAGTAATGCGATGAAGTGCATTCTGGAAGAGTGAGTATATAATCTTTCCCTGTTCTTTGTTTCCAAACCTCTGCACTGAGGATAACAGCAGGCTCCTCAGTTCCCCCTTGGCAAGTGGCGACCAATTTATTTGTTTAACCATGACTTTACTTCCTTATTGATTGTAACATCTTCTTGTCCTTCTCCGTTTTCCAGTTGCCGGCAAGCGGTTTGGATATCCTGGCGTAGGCGGGTGGAGAATACGAGCACTTGTTTGGTGGGGTTTGATGCCTGTTTGGGTTCTGTTTCTTTCATTTTTAGTCTCCTGTTTCCCTTAAAACATTGCAAAGTTGCGAATTGTTTAGGATAACGCTCCGTATGTTTCCGAACATTTCCCGGTGCTATGCGTTCTCACTACCTCGAACTCAATGTAGATAGTCTCATGAAAGATAAAAAGCTGGAAGCCAATCTCAGTATGGTTGCGTCCCGTGTCATGGCGGGTCTGAACATGAACGGATTGAAGTATTTATTGCCTTTGTGGTTGGGAGCTTTAACGGGTGTTACCATACGGTGTGTGTTTGCGGCAGTGGCTTTTTGGTTGACGGGTTGTTTTATAAAAGAAGCGGCGGTTACCAGGAAGCAACGTATCATGCTGTTTTGCCTCGGGGCGTTCGGGCTTTACGGATTTATGTTCTGCTATCTGCTGGGCATCAGCAAGACCACTCCGGTTTCGAGCGCCATATTCAATTCGATGCAGCCTATATGGGTATTTCTCATTTCCGTTTTCTTTCTGCACGAGAAAGCTACGGTAATGAAGATTATCGGTATAGCTTTGGGATTTGGAGGTGCGATGTTGTGTATCTTGACGCAGGGCAGCGATGATTTGGCACACGATGCCTTTACCGGCAATTTGCTTTGTATGATCAGTTCGTTTGTATTTGCCGTTTATCTGATTGTAAGCAAGAAACTGCTGGAGAAGGTAGGAGTAGTGACAATGATGAAATATATATTTGGCGGAGCTGCTGTTTCCGGCATAATCGTTTCGTCCGTTGTAGGGTGGGATGCACCGATGTTTGCAGAAGCCTGGAAGGGCGAGTGGCATTGGACGGCGTGGGCTGTACTTGCATTTATCCTTATTTTCCCTACTTATCTCAGTTACTTCCTGGTTCCTGTCGGGTTGAAGTACCTGAAGACTACCGTTGTCGCTATTTACAGCTATCTGATATTGGTAGTGACCACGGTTGTCTCGCTTTCTTTGGGGCAGGACCGGTTCAGTTGGACACAGGCCGTTGCCATTGCTATGATTTGTATCAGTGTGTACTTTGTGGAAGTGGCTGAGGGAAATTCAAAAAAACCAGATACTCCCCTTCCGCCTCAATCGTAAACTCTGTTCCGATGCATTCGTTGAGAGTGCCCTGCCACCAGTTGGTGAAGTCGCTGAGAGGGTATACCAAGCCGAGTCCATGCAATTTACGGGCATTGAAGTTGATGATGGATACTTGCTGTCCCGGTTGGCAGGTAAAAGTACATGTGTTCCGGCAAGGGATGAAGATACCGTGATCTGTATAAGTCCGCACATCGGCTCCTGCACGCATATAGTCCATAAGCAGGCTGATGTTTCCCAACGTATGGTCTTCGCGTTTGCCGGTGGCGCCTACGATAGCTATCCGGCGTTTGCCTTGCGATAACAGGTAGTTGACGGCTTTGGTCTGGTCGTTCGTTTCTTGTTCGGCAATGCGGTGAAGCAGATGCCCGTACTTCTTACGGTTCTCCTCACTGATGGAGTCGCCGTCACCTATAATAAGATTGGGGGTATGTCCGTTCCGGATGTATTCGTCCGCGCCGCCATCGCAACAGACTACGTAAGGCGCATCTGCCAATATCTGCAAAGGCAGGGGAGCGGTAGGATATTCCCCGTTTGCTAAAACCACAGCTTCCACTTTCATAGTTGATACTTGCTAAATCGGAATTTATAAATCATAAATCAGCCTCTTTTTTCATCAGCTTCTTCCATTTGAAATAGCCAAAGATAGCGATTATTGTGTAAAGGCCGTACAATGCAGCGGTAAAATCGAGTCCTTTATAGATGTACAATCCTGTACTCACAGCATCTACGCCAATCCAAGCCCACCATTGTTCCACATATTTACGTGCCAGCATCCACATGCCGACAATGCTGAGCGCGGTAGTGAAGGAGTCCAGCCAGGGGACATTGCTGTCTGTAAAGTTGATAAGCACCCAGGCAATGCCGGCAAGCGTAACGGCAAATACCGCAATAAGTGGCAACAGATACCTTGACGGCATGCAGGTTATGGGAAGCTCCTGTTGTTGGTTTTCCATATCCGGGATTTTCCTTTTCAGGATTGTCCGGCGTAAGAATGCTCCGTATTTCCACATCATCCACCCATATATGGCAGCTCCGAGGTAGTAGATGTTGATACCGAAGTCTGCATACAGCCCCGCATTGTAGTACACGAAGATATAGATAGCAGGCATTATGATGCCTGCTATCCAAAGATATATACTTGCCCGATACTCCAGCCAGAGGTAGAGAAGACCGACAAGTGTTCCGATAATTTCGAGTGTCTGCTCCATAATCAAATTTAGAAACTCAAGGAGATATGTCCTAATACATTAGTGCCGGCCTGTGCGGCATATCCGGCATAATTGTAGCGCACTTTCTGTCCGTTCTCATAATAGAAGCCGCTGCCTGCGTAGCCATTGTTCTCATACTCTTCGTTGAAGAGATTGTAGATGGTACAGCCTACAGTTATCGATTTTGTTTTGGGCAACGTGAATGTGTACGATAGGTTCAGGTTGCTGACGAAATAGGCATCCAGAATATGGTCTTTGCAATTCAGGTTGCTCATGTACTGTTTGCTGACGTATTGCGATTGTAAAGATGCTTCAAACCCCTTGTAGATGTATCCGAAACGGTTGTTCAGCAGAAAGTCGGGAGAGAAAGCAATGTGGGTATCACCCAGATAAGTGCTCCATGTGTCGCCGGTAGGGTCTTCGTCTTCATAAAGTGTTTCGGTAAAGTTTTCTACACGGTTGCGGCTTAGCGTGGCGTTGATGTCCCATTGGAAACCGCAAGGCAGCTTTAAACCTGCCATTAGTTCGATACCCATACGGTAACTGTCGGGTACGTTGGCGGCTACGGCTTCACCGATTTCGTTCAGTTCGCCGGTCAGCACCAGCTGATCTTTGTAGTCCATGTAGTATAGATTGGCGCCGAAAGTCAGCCAGGAATTGGCAAAGGTGTATCCCAGCTCGTAGTCGAACAGACGCTCTGCTTTGGGGTGTTCGGTAAACTTGCCGTCCGTATAGTTGTTGCGTGTCGGTTCTTTGTGGGCTACGCTAAACGAACCGTATATCCGGTTGTTGCGGTTAATTTGCCATGACAGCCCGGCTTTGGGGTTGAAGAAATCGAACTTCTCGTGAATGGCAAGTTGTTGCAGACCGTCATTGGTAACGCTGTTCCACTTGTCGTTCTGTCCGTACATTTTATAAGAGATGTGGCGGTATTGCAAATCTGCATAGGCATTGACCCCGTTGCATAACTCATAGTTGGCTTTCAGATAGAGGTTACCGTCGTTCTTTGTGGCATTGTTGCGGTAGTAGTCTTTGTCTGGGTCGAGGTTGCCGATGTAGTTTTTCACCCACAACACTTTGCCGAAGTGGTCGCCGTCATAGCGGTTCAGTCCGCCGCCGAGGGATGTATGAAGGCGGTTGCCCTTATAATTTACGGAGAAGATGCCGCCGCCGAACCAGTTGTCCATCGCTTTTTTACGGATAAGGTCACTTTTGCTTACGGTTTCACCGTCATGTTCGTATGGCAACAGGCCATATTCCACCAGTTTGCGTCCGCCTTTGTATTCTTGATAGTAGCCATCTCCTTTGGTGTAGTGCAAACCTACGTTTACATTCCAGGCGGAAGTGAAGTTGTGGTTGAAAAGTAATTGGTAGTTCTTTTGTACGTAGTTGTCCGTTTGGTCTTCATAGAAATGGTCGGTGCCGTTGTCGTCGGTGTACATATACCCGCAAGAGTTGTAACGGCGGCCGTATTTCTCCATTTCTTCTTTACTGGCATAATTCCAGGCATGGTAGGTACGCTCTTTGCCGCCAAATGTTATTAACTTGATAGAAGTGTTGTCGCTGTAATATCCGCCCTGCAGGTAGTAAGAATTCAGTCCGACCGATGCGCGGTCGATGTACCCGTCCGAACTGATATTGGATAGGCGGGCGTCGAAAGACCAATGACCGTTGATAAGTCCTGTTCCTGCTTTTACCGTTTCTTTGTGTGTATTGAACGACCCGTACGAACCGTTCAGCTCGGCATACGGTTTCAGTGAGAAGTCTCCGGTCTGCATGTTGATACTGGCTCCGAAAGCTCCTGCACCGTTGGTGGAAGTTCCTGCGCCACGTTGGATTTGCATGTCTTTGACGGACGATGCGAAGTCCGGCAGGTTTACCCAAAATACATTGTGGCTTTCGGCATCATTGATAGGAATACCGTTGGCGGTGACGTTGATGCGTGTTCCGTCCGTACCGCGTACTCTCAATGTGGTATACCCGATACCCGCTCCGGCATCACTGGTAGTGATGGCAGAGGGAGTCATACTCAACAGATACGGCAAGTCTTGTCCGAAGTTCTGTTTTTTAAGCTGTTCTTTGTTGATGTTGGTAAATGCCACCGGAGTGGTTCCTGTGGCGCGTGTAGAGATAATCTCTACTTCTTGTAAGTCTATTACCCGCAAACTGTCTTTTTCCTTTGTCTGTGCGCAGACATTCAGCGCTGCCATAAACAGGCATGCTGTCATTGCATACTTTTTCATTTGCAATTTGAACTATTAAAGATTACTACAGAAAAGGGGAACTTTTCTTCTTTTCCCTACGTCGGCACTACCCGAATCAGGTCAATGGGTATGATCTCAGCCCGTAATATTAGGGCACCCCTTAATTGAAATCAGAGGCAAAAGTATTTCTTTTGGTCGAAAGGTACAAATAATGTGAACGAAAAATGGATTTATTTGTTAATTTTGTATTCATTAATCCATTAAACTATAATCATTATGTTATCATCTTTATTAATGGCGGCGTTTGTCGCCCAGGCTTCTGAAGAGGGATTCAGCAAGCTTCAGATTTTTATGCAGCAACTGATTGATTGGGGGGTAGGAGCCGGCGGTCGTATTATAGGGGCAGTTATAATCTTTGTGGTTGGGCGTTTCCTTATTTCTTTCATTAAAAAACTTGTGTCTAAACTACTGATGAAGCGGCACATTGATGCGGGTATCCAAAGTTTCGTCAAGAGTCTGGTGAATATTCTACTGACAATTCTGTTAATTATTGCCGTTATCGGCAAGTTGGGAGTTGAAACAACTTCATTTGCAGCTTTGTTGGCATCTGCCGGTGTAGCGGTGGGTATGGCGCTATCCGGAAACTTGCAGAATTTTGCCGGCGGACTTATCGTCTTGCTGTTTCGCCCGTTTAAGGTAGGCGATTGGATTGAAAGCCAGGGTGTGTCCGGTACGGTGCGCGAGATTCAGATATTCCATACTATTCTTACTACGGCTGATAATAAGGTGATTTATATTCCTAACGGTGCTTTGAGTAGCGGTACTGTGACTAATTACAGTCGTGAGGATACCCGTCGCGTAGACTGGGTTATTGGAGTGGAATATGGCGAGAATTACGATAAGGTGGAAAGTACCGTACGCCGTATACTTGCTGCCGACAGTCGTATTCTGAATGCTCCGGCGCCTTTTGTCGCCCTTCATGCTTTGGATGCCAGCAGTGTAAATATTGTTATCCGTGTTTGGGTAAAGAGCAGCGATTATTGGGGAGTTTATTTTGATATGAACAAGACTATTTATACTGTATTCAACGAGGAAGGAATCGGTTTCCCGTTCCCGCAACTGACAGTGCATCAGGCAAAGGATTGATAGGAAAGTCGAATGTTGAAAGAATATTGAGGTCAAAATACATCTGATGATTTCTTTTAGGCACGGAATTACACGGATTTCACGGAAAAAGAATAAAGAAAAATCTGTGTTTTCCGTGTAATCCCGTGCTCGGAAAGAAACAAATAGTAGGCGAATTTTAGTTTGGATATAGCCTCACTGATATGCATACATTGTTTTACATTTCGTACACTCCGAGTTCTTCTTCTACTTCTTCACAAATATTTTGCTCAAGATTAAGCAAACGGTTTATTTCCCTTCGTTTGTTCAAGTCAGTGAAATAACTCTCTACTACTGCATACAGATTAAATCCTGTTGTGGAACCTGCTGCCAGTTCCAATGACTCAACCAACTGCTCTACCGCCTGATGAATGCGTTTCTTATCAATGAAATGCAATTCATTACTATGAATCAAGTTCTTTTCCATAATGGTCGTTTCTTTAAGTTTGTACAGTTATAACGCTCTGTTAGGTAAGTTAGTTCATGCGGAATGCTGTGTGTGAGAATTTGCAATGTCACTTTTATTTTTATATTTGCAGGAAAATACAAATTAAAGCGATGGGGAGTTTATTAAAATATTACGCATTTTTGTGGTCTTGGCCGTATTGTTCTCGGGCACTATGGGATATGTGATTTCTGAGAAAACATTGGCAGCCTGGTGGATACCTGTTGGCGTAGCATTGGCGGCAGGTATGTTGACTCTTCCTCTCTATCGGAAGTGGATATGGCTGACGACCGTAGAGAACAGGATTGTGAATGTACTGTGTCATTTGGTATGCGTGGGTTCTTTCTGTTATGTATTGTTTCTTTCAGGCAACAATTTGTTGGCGGACGCTGACGAGTATGAGGTAACTGTAACCGTACTCGATAAACGTATGGAGCAACATGAAAAACGGCGCAAGGTAGGAAAGCATCGTTATGTATCCGATGGTGTGCGCTATGAATATTATCTCGAAGTAGCTTTTGATAATGGTACGGTAAAAACATTGCATGTTTCTCGTGCCGTTTATAGGAATGCACAGAAAGGGCAGCCGAAAGCCTTGTCTTTAAGTCAGGGCGGATTTGAGCTTCCGGTTATAAAGCAAGGTATATAGTGACAGATAAAGTTTTGTTAGTGACTTTAGGAGTGTATTGAATTATTTCAATATTGGTTTCTGCCACATTATCAAGTTGAAAGAGCATAAAGTAATTCTGTCAGTATGTTCTTATCTAAAATAATAAATAGTTTTTCTTTATTCAGGTAACTTATGGCTCGGTTTCATTGTACAAAAAGAATCCAAGGAAGCTGAAAATGTAATACAACAGGTGGCCTATAAGGTTAGTAACACGTAGATTAAAAAGTGTGAAAAGAAAAAAGGGGGTGTAAGGCGGAATTTTTTTGTCAATGGGAATACACGCAAACAATCGTTGGAAGAAAGTGTAATATGCTGTTCAAAAAAAGGATGATTGATTTGCTGTACAAAAACAATGAACAGAAATATTCTTAAGTATAGTATTCACTTTTTCTGTTTGTATTTTTTTTCCTTGTATGTGTCCGTATTGTTTTCTTCCTGTGTCATTAGTCCTGTTAGCCTTTTTCTTGTGTCCGACACCCGGGTGTCGTGCATACCGAGACCCGGGTGTCAGACGTGCCGAGACCCGGATGTCAGACATGTCAAGACCCGGGTGTCATGCAATGCCCTTCCGTATCTCCGTGTTTTCTTTCAGCCTTCCGTTGTTTCTTTCCGCGCGCATGCGCATATATTATAATGTGTCCCTTTTGCCAGACTTTCCATCCTCCTTAAAAAACATGTTCTTCAACACATTTGTCAATCAGCGTTTTATAAAAATGTTCAAGAGAAACGCGAAAAAATCCCATGATATATTTGGCTTGTATGTTATAAAGTCCTACTTTTGCACCCGCTTTCGAGAACGGGAGCAGCGATGTTTTGACATTCTGACAGGAACGGCGTAGGAACTCTTACATATTTCTTCTGCTTGGGACTTGTTT